>CAZVRM010000285.1:0-2379 GCA_964629605.1 uncultured Oscillospiraceae bacterium | reverse complement strand
CATAAGAAACCTGACAGACGTCCTCGTTGGTGCCGCCAACAGCCATAATGGCGCGAGCGCAGCATTCATCCCACAGGTCAACATCTTTCTGCGTATAGAAGGCAACCACACGCTTACCGGTGGTGCCGGAAGTGGACTGGATACGGACACATTCCTCCAGAGGTTTGGCCAGCAGACCGTAAGGATAGCATTCACGCAGGTCATCCTTGGTCAGGAAGGGCAGCTTTTTCAGATCATCCACACCTTTTACGTCGGCGGGGGTCAGCCCTTTTTCCTCCATCTTTTGGCGGTAGTAGGGGATGTTATCCCAAACGTGCTGAACCTGTTTGACCAGGCGTTCATCCTGCCAGGCGCGCATTTGTTCGGGCGATGCGGTTTCGATTTCAGGCTGGTAATAGCGTTTCATAGGTTTGGTCTCCCTTGCTATATGGTAAATTACCATAGATTTCTTACAATGGTATAACTTTACCACTTTCGAGTGATAAAGTCAATAAAAAGAACGAAAAAACAATAAAAATGGTGGAGAACACGGTCCTCCACCATGTAAAGTTAAGAATCTCGACCCAGTTTGAACGCAGTCTTGTTCAGTTCCAGGAACTTGGCAGGAACGCTCTGCTCGATGGCATTGTTCCATTCCTCTTCGGAGAAATCGAAGTACTTGGACAGGCGACCCATCAGCACGATGTTGACCGCCTTGGAAGAGCCAGCCTGCTCGGCCAGCGCCAGGGCATCAAAGGCATCAATATCCATGCCGGCAGCTTGAATCTTGGTGACCAGGTCGGCAGGGTACTGGGCAGCGCCGGTGATGACCGGCATGGGATTGATCTGCTGGGTGGAAGTGATGATCTTACCGCCCTTTTTCAGGTCTTCGGTGTAACGGGCGGCCTCCAGCAGCTCGAAAGAAACGATGAAGTCAGCCTCGCCCTTGTCCACGATGGGGGAGTACACCTTGTCGCCAAAGCGGACATAGGTGACCACACTGCCGCCGCGCTGGCTCATGCCGTGAACTTCAGACACCTTGATGTCATAGCCACGGGTCAGCAGCAGACGACCCAGCAGCTTGGAGGCCAGCAGACTGCCCTGGCCGCCAACGCCAACGATCATAATATTCTTGGTTTCCATGGTCAGTCCTCCTTTGCGGCGCTGATGGCGCCCAGTTTGCACAGCTGTCCGCAGACGCCGCAGCCCGTGCACAGGGTATTGTCGATGGTGGCCTTACCGTCCTTCATGCTGATGGCGGGACAGCCGATCTTCATGCAGCTCTTGCAGCCCACGCACTTGGTGGGATCAATGACCACGGGCTTCTTATGCTTGACATATTTCAGCAGAGCACAGGGACGGCGAGAGATAATGACAGAAGGCTCGTCGGCCTCCAGCTCCTCCTTGAGGGCAGCATCGCACTGAGCCAGATCATAGGGGTCAACCACCCGGACACGACGGATGCCCACAGCTTTGCACAGGGCCTCCAGATCGATCTTGGTGCAGGGGTCGCCCTTCAGGTTAAAGCCGGTGGTGGGATTCTGCTGATGACCGGTCATACCGGTAATGGAGTTGTCCACGATGATGATGGTGGAGTTGGACTCGTTGTAAGCAGCATTGATCAGACCGGTGACGCCGGAGTGCATGAAGGTACTGTCACCGATGACAGCCACTGCCTTGCCGCCACCGGCCTTGGTAAACCCGTGGAGACCGGAGATGGAAGCACCCATGCAGATGGTGGTGTCCAGTGCAGCCAGAGGAGGCACAGCGCCCAAAGTATAGCAGCCGATGTCGCCCAGAGCGGTGACCTTGTTTTTTGCCAGGGTGTAGAACAGACCCCGGTGGGGACAGCCGGCACACATGACGGGAGGACGGGCGGGAATCATTTCCTCCAGTGCCTTGCCCTGGGCGGCAGCCTTGCCCAGACCGACAGCAACCTTGTTCTGACTCAACTCGTCGATGCAGGAGAACCACTCTTTGCCGGTGACTTCCAGACCCAGATTGCGGCAGTGTTCCTCGATAAAGCCGTCCAGCTCTTCCACAACCACCAGCTTGCCAACCGAGGCAGCCAGATCGCGGATCTTCTTCTCAGGAAGGGGCCAGATCATACCCAGCTTGAGGACGGGGTACTTGTCGCCGCAGACTTCCTTCACGTACTGATAGGAGGTGGAAGAGGTAACGATGCCCATGGATTTGTCTTCACCGTCCTCCAGACGGTTGATTTCAGCCGTTTCAGCCCACTGAATCAGAGCGGCGGTGCGCTGTTCCACGATGGGATGGCGCTTTTTGGCGTTTCCGGGCATCATGATGTACTTGGGGGCGTTCTTTTCATAGGTCTTGCTGACCTCGATGCGTTCGCCGCACTCCACAACGCTCTGGGAGTGGGAAACACGGGTGCAC
>CAZVRM010000284.1:0-2379 GCA_964629605.1 uncultured Oscillospiraceae bacterium | reverse complement strand
CATATCCTCATCGGAAGGCAGACCGACAGCGGTGCCGTGGGCCTTCAGATAAGTATGGGGGCAAGCAGCAAGCAGATGATCCAGCGTCGGGGTCTTGGCAACTACCACAGCGTCACCGCTGCCGCCGTCGCCCTTGCCGACACCGTCCATAATTACCAAAACAATGGGTTTTTCCATTTGGAATTCCTCCGTAAAATATATGATATGTTGAGTTTGCATTATTTGAGTCATACTATTTTACATCATTTTTTGTAAATATACAACCTGTTTTTTCATTTTTACGGAATCTGCCGAAAAAATCCCCCGGCTCGCTGCCATTTTCTGGCATTCAGCCGGGGAATGTTAAAAAAGTTTTAAATAAACGTTAGAAAAACTACTGCTCCCAAAAGAAACCTTTCTATGAAAGTCGAACTTCCGGTCCCTGCCGGGGACGGTACTTTCTTGTCACTGAACAAGAAAGTACCCAAAGAAATCAGTATAGGAGAGGGGCTGAGCGTGTGCTCCCGCACACAAACCGCCCCTCCCCTATATACCCCACCTGCGCACTTACGTTTCTGCTCATAAGGTTTCGGTTTTTGTTAAACTGTCGAAATACAGTTTTCCTCGCATTACGACTTCTTATATATGTTCTTAGGTTTGCGCGGGGGGATACACAAGGGGGGCGCCTTGGTTGGAAGCGCCCCCTTGTGTCGGCTTCTTTGGTTCCTTTCTTGCCGAAACAAGAAAGGAACACGCCGTAGGCACACAGCATTAATTCATCGTTCCTTCCGCACGGAGGAACAAGGTGCCGATCCGCTCCCGCAGGGCCTGTCCCTCAGCCGTGTCGGCAGTTCCCTCCTGCTCGATCCAGTCGCTGGATGCCTGCTGGGCCTGCTTCAGGGTCTGCAGGTCACAGCTCAGGTTGGCCACCCGGAATACCGGCAAGCCCGACTGGCGGGAGCCGAAGAAATCGCCGGGACCCCGCAGCCGCAGGTCCTCCTCCGCGATCTTGAAGCCGTCGGTGGTCTTGCACAGGGCCTTCAGCCGCTGGAGGGTCTCCGGGTTTTTATTGTGAGAGGTCAGGATGCAGTAGCTTTTGGCGCTGCCCCGGCCCACCCGGCCCCGGAGCTGATGGAGCTGGGAAAGGCCGAACCGATCCGCGTCCTCAATGACCATCAACGTGGCATTGGGCACATCCACACCCACCTCGATGACTGTGGTGGCCACCAGCACATCCGCCTCGCCCCGGGCAAAGCTGCCCATGACTGCTTCCTTTTCCGCACCCTTCATCTGGCCGTGGAGCAGGGCGATCCGCAGGTCGGGAAATACCGTTTTCTGCAAGGTCTCCGCCCAGGTCTGTGCGGCCTTCAGGCCCAGGTCACCGTTTTCCTCCACAGCAGGACACACCACATAGCACTGATGGCCCTCGGCCACCTGCTTGCGGATAAAGGCGTTGATCCTGGCCCGGTAAGATTCGCCCACCAGGAAGGTGTCCACCGGCTCCCGTCCGGGAGGCAATTCATCTAATATGGACACTTCCAGATCCCCATACATCAGCAGCGCCAGGGTCCTGGGAATGGGTGTGGCCGACATGACCAAAAGGTGGGGATCCTCGCCCTTGGCGGATAATTTGGAACGCTGGCCCACGCCAAAGCGGTGCTGCTCATCGGTGATGACCAGCCCCAGGTCGGCAAATACTGTCGTATCGGAGATCAGGGCGTGGGTGCCGATGACCAAGTCCGCCTGCCCCTGCTCGATGGCCTCCCGGACGGTTCGCTTCTGCCTGGCTGTCTGGGCACCTGTCAGCAGGCACACCGAGACCCCCAAAGGCTCCAGCAGCTTGGAAAGAGACGCGAAATGCTGCTCCGCCAGAATTTCCGTAGGGGCCATCAGGGCCGCCTGTTTGTGGTTCTTGACAGCCAGGAACGCCGCCGCGGCGGCGACCATGGTCTTGCCGCTGCCCACATCGCCCTGGACCAGCCGGTTCATGGGCGTTCCCCGGCTCAGATCGGTCTGGATCTCGCCGATGGCCCGCTGCTGGGCATTGGTCAGGGTAAAGGGCAGGGCCTTATAAAACTCCGTCAGGTCGCAGTTTTCATAGGCCGGAGTCCGCTTCATGGTCCTGGCAGCCCGCATCAGGGACAGGCCCGCCGAGAACACAAAAAATTCCTCAAAGATCAGCCGCCGCTTCGCCAGCTCCGCTTCCTCCATAGAGGACGGCTCGTGGATGGCGTAGTAGGCCCGGTCCGCGCTGAGGATGCCGTACTGCCTGCGCACCGATTCCGGCAAAACTTCAGCCGGAGGATCGCAGATGGCCAGGGCCTGCCGCACCGCCTTCAGTACCGACGCGTTGGAAAGGCCAGCCGTCAGGGGATAGATGGGCAGCACCCGCCGGGTGGT
>CAZVRM010000283.1:0-2382 GCA_964629605.1 uncultured Oscillospiraceae bacterium | reverse complement strand
GGCTGACCCCGGCCCGGAGCGCATAGATGCTTTGGAAGGGGATGGTGCCGGCTTCCAGCTTTCTGCCGTCCATGGGATCCAAACAGCGGATTTCCATGGCGGTTCTGTCCAGCGTGGTGGCGGCACCGGCGCAGACAAAGGTGGGCTGGAGCTGCTGCAGCATGACGTCGCTGCAATACAGGAAGCCGGAGCCTTCCAGACCCAGCATGGCCTTATAACCGGAGGCAGCCAGCGCGTCAACACCCAACGCCTGCACATCCACTTCGGTGACACCCAGCGCCTGAATGGCATCGGTAATGACCAGAATGCCGCGGCTGTGGCAGGCATCCACCAGCTTTTTCAGATCCATTTTGTAGCCGCTGCAGGACTGCACATAGCTGACAGCCACCACACGGGTATGGTCATCCACCTGTGCCAGCAGATCCTCCGCCGTGATCCGAAGACCGTCAGAAGAGGTGACGATTTTGGTTTCCACGCCCCACTTGCGCATATTCAGACAGGGCATCAGCACGGAAACGTGCTCGATATCGCCCACCACGATGTTGTCACCGGGCTGATAAGTTAGTCCCATCAAGGCCAGACTGACCGCCTGACAGGTATTGGGTGTGAAGGTGATGTTCTTGCCGCTGGGGGCATTCAGAAATGCGGCCAGCTTTTCTCTTGCGTCAGCGATAACACCGATGACAGCGCCTTTTCCTGCGCCTCCGGCCTTGACGATGCCGGGCTGAATACTGGCCTTATCCCGGAAATACTGGTCAGAGGCCTCCACGGCGAAATCCGCGCCGCAGTTTTCGTAAGCAATGTCAAAAAATGCCATATTCCGCGCCACAGGGAACTGTGCGCGCAGAGGGTATGTCCACTGTCGTTCCATCTTACTGCCCTGCCTTGTCTGATACCAGTCCGCCGGTGCGGGTCACTTCCAGACCGGCTTCTTCCCAAGCATTCAGGATCCGGTTGAAACCAATGGAATCGCTGGCCATATGACCGGCGATGATCAGATTGCCCCTGTTCTGCTCCTGCAGCTCCTTGACCATATCCGCAGGCATGTGCATCATGATCAGCGTGCCTACGCCGTAGTCGAAGAAGGTTTTGTAGACTTCTGCTGTACTGCAGGTAACACCGGCAAACAGCACGCAGATCTTACCGGCATAGCTGTCCGGATTGCCCACCCGGATCCATGGATCCTGCAAGGCACCCCGGATCTCCGGGAATTCGTTCAGGGCCTCCACCACTTCTTTCAGCGTCACGAAGGGATTTTCCTTGGTCAGCGCGTCCATCCGATCCTGCACGATTTTTTGACCGATCAGGTCGGCGGGGGTGTGGATGCCCACATAGGGCATTTCGATGAGCTTTGCCAGATCAGCCTGCCGGTTCAGGTTTTTTGCGTGCATCTTCTGGCTTTCTTCCTTGGCCCGCTTTTCAATGACCTTCTGGGCAACATTGATGGGCACGCCGAATTCATACATGCGCATCATTTGATCCTTGTACATCTGCTCGCCGATGCGCACAGCCTTACCCATGATGCCGTGGTGCTCTGCCACGCAGTCATAGCCCAGCTGCTTGGCGGCCAGCAGGGTGGCGTCGCTCATGTCGATGCCGGCCAGGACCCGCTTGATGTCGCAGCCCTCGCAGCCGATCTCGGTGTCGACGGTGTCTTCCTCCAGCCCGGCCAGCTTCAGCGCGATGTTGACCATGGTTCTCGTATCCAAAAAAATCACCTCATGCTCTTTTCAATCTCTGATATATCTGTTATTGTATCAGGTGATATATCTATTCTGCAATAAAAACTTTTGAAAACCCTGTGGTTTTTGGCTGAATTTTTGTCCCGGCGCGGGAATGAAGTGGTTTTATGGCGGTTAAAAGTGTCGGATATTCCCATTTTTTGCAGTTTGGTCTATAATAATCCCATCAAAGGTTGCGTCTCGCGTAGTTGCCGGACAACTGCGTTCCAAAATAAGAAATGAGGTAGCGTTATGAGGTTTACGGTTTCTTCCGGTATAAATGGCGGCTTTGACACGGTTGTGCGGTTTCTTCCCGCGGGTGCGCCCATCTGCTTTGAGGATGGAGCGCTCCAGGCGGCCTATGAAAAAGTGTTTGGAAGCGATCCCATGACCCTGAGCCATCAGCAGGTCATGCCCCTGCGCATGCCGGTGGAGGAGCGGTTCGTCACCGTGCTGCTGGCTGGCTTTGACAATGCCGCCGCCGCCCCCCACGATGAGTTTCGCGCGCTGATCACCTCCCTGGGAGAGGCGCTGATGCAGCACAAGGCGGAACAGGTGCTGGTAGACCGGCTGGAGGCCATCACCTTCCTGACGGAGGAGGAGGCCCTGGGACAGCTTGCGGCCACCCTCCCCC
Source organism: uncultured Oscillospiraceae bacterium (assembly GCA_964629605.1). Lineage (GTDB taxonomy): Bacteria > Bacillota > Clostridia > Oscillospirales > Butyricicoccaceae > UBA4644. Next base: position 27 of record CAZVRM010000283.1, on the reverse strand, counting down.
TGTGTGAGTATAAGTTTGAGACCTACC
>CAZVRM010000282.1:0-2386 GCA_964629605.1 uncultured Oscillospiraceae bacterium | reverse complement strand
TTCCGGCAATCTTCACCTCCACCGGCAGTCTGCCCACATCCTTGGCGGGTACGGCGGTGGCTGTGATTCTGGCCTATCTGGGAAAGCCGCTGATTGTAGTAGCGCTTGCCGGTTCGGCAGCTGCTTTTTTGGCAGGCTTGGTTTTCTAACAAAAAAGATCCCACCGGACTCGGTGGGATCTCTGTGTTTTTTGTACGGTTTTAATAGCTTGCGCGGTAGCCGATGACCCGGAAGAAGGGCAGCTCCCGCTCCAGCTGCAAAAATGCGGTGCGGGTGCGCACAGTGGTCAGCGAGCCGGAAAACTCTGCAAAGACGATGTTGATCTTCTGCTGGTCGTCGTAGTCGATGTCCTGTGTCTTTACGCGGAAATACTCCAGATTCATCTGAGCCTCTGCCAGTGTTGCCAGCGTCTGGGAAAGGTCGCCCTGCTGATCCATACGGATAGCAAAGGCTACGCTGATAATACTGTTGGAGGTATCGGAAAACAGCTTTTTGGAAAACAGCGCCAGCATACGGCCATCGGGCAGGGGAATGAAGGCGTTGATGTAAATCGGCTTCTGATAAATCAGCGAATACACCCAGTCGGTGTCGTAAAAGCTGTTGACGATCAGCGCGCCATAGGTGCCGTTGTCCTGCAGCAGGCCGTCGATGGTGGCGGCAATGGAATGGCAGGGGCTGACTTCCATGCCCAGGGTGGTCGCTACTGTGCGTGCCATTTCGGTGGGGCAGAGTACAATGCCGTCCTGAATGCCATCACTGTCGATCAGATCCTGCTCATGGGTCAGCTTGAACTCCGGTTTGTGGGTGATGACATGGCGGTATTGTCGGCCGCGGGTCATACGCATCAGGGAACGCCACAGGGAGTTGGCACGAATGATCAGCTCGGGCGAAAGGCCATAGGTCACATGACGGAGCACCTCTTCGATACGCTCCTCGTCGTAAATTGCAGCACCGTCGTCCTCCAGCTTGGTAAGCTTGACGGCAATATCCATACGGCGCAGGAATACATCGCGCAGAGAATCATCACACTGGTCGATGATTTGGCGCAGGATCACTTTTTCATCCATTTTCATGAGGCGGCCCTCCTGATCACATTCTTTTACACTTCTATCATATCGATTTGGATAAGGAAAGTCAACGCAAAGGGGAGGACAATTTACAAACTTTTTTCATTGTCCTGAAAAAGCGGTAAAATCCCTTTAAAACCATGGACAAACGCTGGAAACTGTGATAAATTGATTACATCTGGAATTTATTTAGGAGGAATCCTGTTTATGAGCAAAAAAGCTGTTTTTTATCCTCAGGGTGTGTGTTCCCGTCAGTATGAGATCACGCTGAGCGATGACAATATCATTGAGGACATCGTGATCACCGGCGGTTGCAACGGCAATCTGCAGGGCATCGCCCGCCTGATCAAGGGGCGTCCCGCTGCCGAGGTGGCGGAAACCATGCAGGGTGTCAACTGCAGTGGCCGCGGCACTTCCTGCCCCGATCAGATCGCAAAGGCCCTCAAGCAAATGCTGTAAAAACCATTCCAATACGAGAGGAATCTGAATATGTCTGTTGTTACTGTGAGAGAGATCCTGCATAACACGCAGGAAATGATGGGCAAGACCGTCACCCTCAAGGGCTGGGTCCGTACCGCCCGTGACGTGAAGGCCTGTGCTTTCGTGGAACTGAATGACGGCTCCACCGTTGCAAACCTGCAGGTGGTCTATGACGCCGAAAATCCCAACTATGCCGCTGCCGCCAAGCTGAACGTGGGCTGCGCCATTATCGTGGAGGGCGAGGTCATTGCTTCTCCCAACCCCAAGCAGCCCGTGGAACTGAAGGCTGCTGAGCTGACGCTGGAAGGTGACTGTCCTGCAGATTATCCCCTGCAGAAAAAGCGCCACACCATCGAGTACCTGCGTACCATCCAGCATCTGCGTCCCCGCACCAATCTGTTCAACTCTGCTTTCCGCATTCGTTCTGTGGCTGCCTTTGCTGTCCACAAGTTCTTTAACGAGCAGGGCTTTGTCTATGCCCATACCCCTCTGATCACCGCTTCCGATGCAGAGGGCGCCGGCGCTATGTTCCAGGTAACGACCTTCGATTTGGACGAAGTGGCGAAAAGCGGTAAGCCCGTGGACTACAAAAACGACTTCTTCGGTACGCGCGCGGCGCTCACCGTTTCCGGTCAGCTCAGCGCGGAAACCTACGCGATGGCGTTCGGCAACGTATACACCTTCGGGCCTACCTTCCGCGCGGAACACTCCAACACCGCACGTCACGCGGCGGAGTTCTGGATGATCGAGCCGGAAATGGCGTTCTGCGACCTCGCAGGGGATATGGATATCCAAGAAGCGGTGGTAAAATACATCATCGACTACGTTTCCGAAACCTG
>CAZVRM010000281.1:0-2397 GCA_964629605.1 uncultured Oscillospiraceae bacterium | reverse complement strand
AAGTGTGCTCTGGATGCTCTGGGTCTGGACGGCACCAACCGTCTGGAGATCGTGCTGATGCAGCTGGTGCAGCTGGTGCGCGACGGTCAGCCCGTCCGTATGTCCAAGCGTACCGGCAAGGCCATCGCCCTGCACGACCTGCTGGACGAGATCAGCGTGGACGCCGCCCGGTTCTTCTTCAACTCCCGCCACGCCGCCTCACCCATCGAGTTCGACCTGGGTCTGGCCGTGCGCACCGACAGCGAAAACCCCGTCTACTACGTCCAGTATGCCCACGCCCGCATCAAGTCCATCCTGAAGGCGCTGGCTCAGGACAACATCCCCACCGATGTGAAGACTGCCGACCTGTCCCTGCTGGTGGAAGCTGCCGAGCTGGATCTGATCCGCGATCTGAGCCGTCTGCCCGAGGAGATCCGTCTGGCTGCCGTTCAGCGTGACCCCAGCCGTCTGAACCGCTATGCTACTCAGGTGGCTACCGCCTTCCACAAGTTCTACACCGAGTGCCGCATCAAGGACGCCGCTCCCGCCCTGCGTGAGGCCCGCATCCTGCTGAGCTGCTGCACCGCCGCCGTCATCGAAAACGCCCTGTCCTGCTTCGGCGTTTCCGCACCCGACCATATGTAACCGTTTTCGGGCGCGCTGCAAAATGCACCCACCTTGTCATTCCGAGCCGATGATCACATCGGTGTGGGAATCCGTAACACCCACCCGGGGAAAGCGGATTGCCACGGCCTGCTACGCAGACCTCGCAATGACAGAACGCATTTTGCAGCGCGCCCGATCCATATGTGCATATTCCCGAAAGGAGCACCCCATGAAACACCGCATTTTGGCCTTATGTTTGGCCGTTACCCTGTTTTTCTGCGCCGTTCCCGCGGCATTTGCCGTGGAATTCACCCCCGAACAGCAGCTTTATCTGCTGCAGGACGTGCAGGAGATTATCCGGGAGGAAGGGCTGGAAAGTTCGCCCGCGGACGAACCTCTGAACCGTGCGCTGAAGGCCGTTCTTAAGACCGTGCCCGACGAAAGTACTCTGCTGGAGCAGCTGACCGCCGATCCCCAGCTCTATGAAATTCTGCTGGATGAAATGCTGTCGGGTTATGATCCGTACACCCAGTATCTGCCCTCGGGCACCTACAGCGCCGTCTATGAACCCGAGACCAACTACGTGGGCATCGGTGTCACCATCCAGGCTCACGAAAAGGGTGCGCTGGTGGTGGAGGTCAACCTCACCGGTGCCGCCGCAAAAGCCGGCATCCGTCCGGGTGATATTCTCACCCACGGCGCAGGCCAGTCTTTAGCGGGTATGGACGCAAGCGCCATTTCTCAGCTGCTTCGGGGCGAGGCCGGCACTTCGGTAGAGGTCACCGTCCTGCGGGGCAAGGAAACATTACCCTTTACCCTCACTCGCACCGCTCTGGTGCAGCGCAACTACTCCGGCACCCCGCTGGAGGAGGATATTTTCTACATGAAATGGAGCCGTATTCAGGACGACGGCAGCTATCTGGTCTTCCGGATGCAGCTGGCACAGCTGGTGCGCGAGGGCTACGACTGTGTGATTTTGGATCTCCGGGACAATCCCGGAGGCAGTCTGGATCTGGCCTTTACCATGGCTACCGACTTTATGGAAGATTCGGGCGCATTTTTCCGTACTCAAGCCCGCGACTCCCGGGGCAAAGCGGAGTTGGAGCAGAAATACATCATCGCGGAAGGCGACGGCCTGGATGTACCCCATATTTTTGTACTGATGAATGGTGAGTCGGCCTCGGCTTCCGAGATCATTGCCGTCAGCCTCCGGGACAAGGAAGGCGCCACCCTCATTGGTGAGACCACCTATGGTAAGGGGCGGGCTCAGCAGCATTATGTGCTGGACACCGATGCCGGCATCGTGCTGACCACCATGAAGCTGCTGCCGCTGGAGGGCGAGGACTATGACGGCGTGGGCATAACCCCCGACGTGGAAGTGGAAAACAAAGTGCTCAAGACCAAAGAAAAGCTCACTGTCCCCACCGATGTTGCCCTTGCGCCCTACAGCTGTTCAGACAACGGCGAAGCCCTCAACCGGGCGCTGGTGGCGCTGGGACTGTTGGAGAAATTGCCTGAAAAGCCCTATCAGCTGGGCGATGACACGCTGGCGGCACTGGATCGGCTGCAGGCCGTCCATCAGCTCATCGACACCGCCCCCGGGGCAGGCATCCCCACTCTGCTGCTGGTGAATCAGCTGCTGGAAGCACAGCAGGCCGGAACGTATCTGCAGGATCTCCAGCTGGAAACCGCCATCCAGATGGCAAGAGAAGCCATAAAATCCGAATGATGATGCAAAAAAGCGGCTCAAACGAGCCGCTTCAGTCTGTCGAAAAACCTCGCCAATGGCGAGGTTTTTTGGTATAATAGAAG
>CAZVRM010000280.1:0-2401 GCA_964629605.1 uncultured Oscillospiraceae bacterium | reverse complement strand
GCCGTTGCAACTGCGGTATGCGACGATGCTTGCGGCGCGCACCGGGCCGATTCCCGGCAGGGTCTGCAGCGCCTCCTCTGTGGCGGTGTTCAGATCCAGCGGATGTTCCGCTTTGGGTCGGGGTTGCGCCGGCTGGGTCACCAGCGGCGGCAGATCGGCAGGCAAAACGCCTCGTCCAACATAAGGACGGAAGGGCAGCAGCAGTAAAAGGAGTAAGGCCGCGCCGACAATGCACAAAAGCCAGCCTTTAAGCTTCATGGGCAGTCCCTCCCAATGCGTACCCCACGATGAATCGTTCGGAGGTGAGAATATCCGAAAGGCTGTGAACCGCCACCGGGGCGGTCTGTCCGTTGCATAAGTTGTAGCCCCAAAGGACATCTTTGCGGCGCACCAGCGTGACGGCATGAGCACCCGAAAAAATCGTATCCCCCAGCCAATAAGATAACACGAACACCCGTTTCTCGGTGGTGTTTACCGCATCCGCAAAGGCAGAAAACTGCTTTTTGCCGGGGAAGTCCGTGAAAGTAAGGGCTTCTTCCTTGAAAAAATACCCGATGGAATAGGGGTCTGCGCCCCAGTGGCCACCCAGCAGCAGCCAGCGGCGGCATTCAAAGGTTTCAATGATGCCTCCAAGTGGCTGCGGACGACCGATAAACTGCAGGGCATTGCAGGCGGCGATCATTTCGCACCCCATATGATCCATGGTGCAGCAGCCTGCCGAAACGTGCGCCAATGAAGCCTGTCCGCAGATTGGGCAGGGCGGGATGAAGGGCAGCGGGCGATCCGCATAGGAGAAGGGCAGCCGCGCAAGGGCAAACCACAGCCGGTGGGAAAACAAAAATCGCACGGACAACACCTCCTTTGGCTTTATTATAGCGGTAAAATTAAGAATTGTTAAGAAATTTTCCGAAAAAAGTATGCTATAATAAAAGTAAGGAGGGATGGGCATGAAGCGAAAGATTATTTGCGTCATCGCAGTGGCCGTGCTGCTGCCGGCAGCAGTGCTTGGGATGCTGTATCTGCGCACTTCCGATAGAAGCCACTTTGACGTTCTGCAAGCCAACTGGGACGTGACCATTCCGCAGAAAGCCGGTTGGCAGATGATTTATCAAAATGACCAGCGCGACGGTTTTCATGGTGACGGGCTCAGCTATTACGTTTATACCTGTATAGACGGCAGGGAAATGGATGCCTTGTTTGACTGGCACACCACAAAAACACCTCATAAAGCCTGCGAGGATTGGCTGGACGAACTGGGCGTATCCGATGATCTGCGCCCAGCTTATGCAAAATGCGGTATGAAGCGTGTGACCCAGCCGGGTGGTGATGAGCTGTTGCTGTGGTGGGATTCGGTTAGCGGTGTGCTGTATGTTGTAGAATCTTATATGTAAGTCGAAAGGGTGAAACGGATGAAACGTCTTTTGATCGCTGCACTGTTACTGACCTTATGCCTGCTGCCGGCAACTGGTGGGGTGATGGGAAGGCGATGGCACGCTGGAAGTGCAGGGCGCGCAAACGCCCCTTGACCATGCCGTCCGCCTGGAATTTCGGGAGGATGGCACCGGCTCGGTGACCACGCCCTCCGGCGTGACGATATTTGAATACCGCACCACTGACGATACCTTGACGCTGGATTTCGGAGAGATCAGCCAAGGTATCGGTGTATCCGTGAAGGGTGACCGTCTGACCATCAACGGCACTGCATTCACGCAGGTGAAATAGAAAGGAGCATCCCTATGAGCATCATGGATCAGAGCAACATTCTTATGCAGTCGGAAAACCGTTCGGTTCGTCCCGGCTCGGACAGTTGGTGGGCAAAAAAAGAAGGCATCTATCTGTTCTCCCGCAAGCGTGTGGTGGACAATCACAAGATGGGCAAGGCTATTGTTACCGCTGCTGTAATGGCCGCCGCGCTCATCGGCGTCTTCTGGTGGCTGGCTGCAACCTTTTTGCCTTGACAAACCATTTAAACAGGACTATAATTGCCTTGAACTGAACAGCAGGGGCGCTGGCGCAAGCCGGCTGAGAAGTACCCTTATACCTGATCCGGGTAATGCCGGCGTAGGAAGCGAGAGATCATAAGGCTTTTGACGCGCTGCACCCGCAGCGCGTTTTCTTATTTCTCGTCAGGGCTGTTCTCCACAAAAAGGAGGACTTTTTATGAAAAACAAACGAGTATTGACCCTCTGCGAGGGCGCTGTCTGTGTGGCATTGGCCTATGCACTGAGCTTTTTTGAACTGGATCTGTGGTTCCAGGGTGGTTCGGTGGGTGCTGCCATGCTGCCCATCGTGGTCTTTGCCTTCCGTCACGGCGGCGGCTGGGGCGTGATGGCCGGCCTGATCTTCGGCACCATCAAATGCTTCTTTGCCGGCGGCTTTGCCTGGGGCTGGCAGTCCATTC
>CAZVRM010000279.1:0-2406 GCA_964629605.1 uncultured Oscillospiraceae bacterium | reverse complement strand
GGGGTATATCGTGCAGGTGCTGTAACAGAAAAATCGCCGCAGCCGCGGCGATTTTTCTGTTTTTCTTTACCAACGAATATCCAAACTGCCAAAGGATAGGTCGCTTTCCACCACCAGCACCTGGTCCGCATCAGCGGCGGGGCTGCCGTGGGTGGACACGGAGGAGAAACTGCGGTCAGAGCGCTCTTGAAGCTTCCAGTTTTTCGGCAGCTTCAGGGTCACAGAGCCAAAGGACACATCCACCAGCAATTCGCTGCCCGTCTCCACCTTCTGGCAGGCCGTCAGATCCAGGGTGTAATCGCCAAAGCTGACATCGATGTCGCCGCCCCGGAACACCGGCTCGGTCACGACAACGTTCTCTGAGCCGAAGCTGCCGTCATAGCTGATCTCGCCGTCATCGGTCTGATAATTTCTGCTGGCCTTGGGGTTGCCGTGGCCGGGGCGGCGGTCATGGCCGCAGAAATGGTCCACGAACATGCTCAGGGCCCAGAACACCAGCAGCACCGGCACGATGATCTTCCAGCTCAGGAAATTCCAGCGGTCCAGAATGTGCATGTTCACCAGCAGATAGTAGCCGCCGAAGCCGGTCATGCCGATGGCCCACAGGCTGATGCGCTGCCACAGGTTGCTCAGGCCCATGGCCAGCATGGCCGACGGCCACATCAGATCCCAGATGCTTGCCTCGCCCAGAGGGGCCAGTAGGGTTCGGTTCAGCAGCAGGCCAACGGCGAACAGCAGCACCGCCGTGGCAAACCAGGGCAGGTCCTTGCGGCCAATGTCAAAATTGAAGGTGAAGCCGCTGCGCGGCTCGTCCTCCTCGTCTTCCTCGCCGTCACCGATGTTCACATAGAAGTCCGACTGTTTTGGCGGCGCGGGGGCGATCTCGGTCTTTTCCGGCACGCCAAGCAGGCTGTCGGTGGTGACCTGAAAGATCTCTGCCAGCCTGGGCAGCAGGCTGATATCGGGATTGGAAATGTCGTTCTCCCACTTGCTGACGGCCTGGGCCGACACGCCCACCTGCTCTGCCAACTGGTCCTGGGTCATATTGCGGCTCTTGCGGAGCTGCTTGATTCGGCTGCCAATGGTCTGTTCCATAGTCGTTCCTCTCTCTGATCGCGGTTCTTATCGTGCCGTAGGGCGGCCGGTGGCTCAGGCCAGCCCTTGCCCTTTGGGCAATTCAACTTCACCCTTGGCCGCCGATGCAGGCACGACCCGTTCGCCGAGCCCCATCTTCCTCACGGTGCTTCCCTTCGGCGGCCAAGGGTCTGGCCGCCCTGCGAACGGATCTCTTTGCTGCTATCATGCCATAGAATCGGCGAAAAAGCTATCACTTATTTGGACAGCGACCGGAAACTGACGCTCAACCGGTGGTTGAATTCCAGTTGTTCGTTTGTTTTCCTCCGAATCACACGACGTTTCCTCCACTTTTTTTCTCAGATTGTTCCTCTTGACATTTTGTCTTATTTGTATTACTATCAATAATACAAAGGAGTGATACCGATGCTTCTCCGCTTGGATTTTTCCATCGACACACCGATCTATCAACAGATTCGCAATCAAATCGTCCGGGGCATCGCCGCCGGAGAGCTGGCGCCCGGCCAGCAGCTGCCCACCATCCGTGCTCTGGCCGAGGACTGCGGCGTGAATATGATGACCGTCTCCAAGGCCTACACCCTGCTGAAGCAGGAGGGCTATCTCCAAACTGACCGCCGCTGCGGTACCACCGTTTGCCCTGTTCTGCCCACTGGGCTGCCGGACGCAGTCCGGGAGCGTCTGCTGCTGGCTCTGTCCGAGGCCAAGGCCGCCGGGGCCGCAGAGGAAGATATTCTTGAAATTGTAAAGGAGGTCTTTGCATGATCGTCACCAACCTGTTTACGGCAGCCTGTATGTGGCTGTTTCTTCCCATCGTCTGTGTGACCATGAAAAACAATCTGGTCCGCAAGAACAACCTGATTCTCTCCGTGACGCTGCCGCCGGAGGCCGTGGAGGACGCGGAGGTCACGGCTTACTGCGACGGCTTTCGGAAGAAGCTTCGGGCGGCGTTCTGGATTCTGACGCTGACCCTGCTCCCCGCCGTGTTCCTGCCATGGTTCTCCATTTCCATGACCTGGTCCATGATCTGGCTGCTGATCGCCATGGCCGTCATCATGCGGGTCTACGGCAAGGGCTACGAAGGGCTGAAGGCCGTCAAGCGCCGCCGGGGCTGGCAAATCGCCAACGCCGGACAGGTGGTGGCAGATCTGCGGCCCATGCAGCTGCCCAAGCGGCTGAAAACCGGCTGGTTCGTGCCGCCCATGATCTTGTCGCTCCTGCCGGTGCTGTCCTGCTTTCTGGACGACTGGGGCGAGGCCTGGAACGGTCTGTTGGCTATCACCGCCGGGTGCAACCTGCTGATCACTGCCATGA
>CAZVRM010000278.1:0-2431 GCA_964629605.1 uncultured Oscillospiraceae bacterium | reverse complement strand
GGTTACCGAAAAGATCACTGCAAGGATGGCAATGACCAAAAAAATCAAAATCACAGGCAGCTTGACGCCGCTGCTGCTGTGGGCATACTTTCCTCGTGCCATGGCACAACCTCCTCTATCTGTAAAGTGTATGATTTTCTAACAATAGCATATCATAAATCCAACTGTTTCGGCAGTGGTTTTGGAAAAATTTCAGAATTCTTTAGGAAAAGGTGGGTAAATGAAGAATTTTACGACTTTTTTGGTGGGCGGCGTGGGCTATTGCGCCCTGGAGACCCTCTGGCGGGGGCGCACCCACCCCAGCATGGCGCTGTGCGGCGGCACGGTGCTGGTGCTTTTCCGTAAAATGGTGCAAAGGGGCGGCTCCACCCTCGCCCTGTGTCTCAAGGGCGGAGCGCTCATCACCGGCTGCGAGCTTCTTTGCGGGCTTGTGTTCAACCGGGACAAGCTGGTTTGGGACTATTCCCGGCTGCCGGGCAACCTTTGGGGGCAGATCTGTCCGCTGTTTTCCGGCCTGTGGTGTCTGCTTTGCCTGCCGCTGACCCGCCTTTGTCCTTTGCTGGACAGACACCTGTCCGCCCTTGACAACCGCTAAGCGTGGGTCTATAATACAATCATTCCAACCTGTGCGGTGCAGAATGGGTGAAGTGACCGTTCTGCGGGAAGCGGGGTGCAAATCCCCCACAGCAGCCACTACTGTAATGGCGGACGACGGCGCAAAGGCCACGGGAGTTTCCCGGAAGGCGCGCTGCTCGGTTGATGCCTGAGTCAGGAGACCGGCCGCGCAGCGGAACTTGTGCTTTTTGGCAGGGGAAAGCGCAGGAGAAAGTCCTTACATCCCTGTAAGGGCTATTTTTTTATCCCTGACAGAAAAATCAGGAGGAAAAACCATGAAAAAACTCATCGCGTTTGTGCTGGCAGCCATGATGCTGTCCACAGTCTGTTTTGCTGCAGGCGGTAGCACCATCCTCATCGCTCCCAATCCCAACGCCACCCCCAAAACGGTCACTCTTCAAGTGGAAGGTGTGGAAGGCAACGTCTATTACGGTGAAGTGGCCTGGAGCGAGGGCGCAACCGCCCTGTCCGTGCTGGAGACCGCACTGAGCGAGGCCAAGGTGGAATATGTGGTCAAGGACAGCCAGTACGGCGGCAAGTTCGTGGACGCCATCGGCCAGGATGTAAGCGCCAAGTTCGGCGGCTACGACGGCTGGATGTACTATGTGGACGGCCAGAGCCCCATGTTCTCCATTGATGCTTACGCCCTGCAGGGCGGCCAGCAGGTGCTGGTGGCTTACGGCGACATGAACATGGTGCTGCCCATCGTCACCGCCCAGAAGGATCACAAGGGTCAGGTCACCGTCAAGGTGGAGGCCGATGTGACCTATTACGATGCCAACTGGAACGCCAGCGTCGTCCGTGAGCCTATGGCTGCCGCCAAGGTGACGGTGGACGGCGTGGATTATACTGCCGACGACAAGGGTCAGGTGGTGCTGTCTGCCGAGGCCGCTGCCAAGGAAGCCGTCTCTGTGCAGGTGGAAAAAATCGCCGAGGGCGGCGCTCCCATGCTGGCACGTCTGGCTCCCGATTATATGCTGGATCTGACCGCTGTGGAGACCGTTCTGCCCTTCTCCGATGTGGCAGAGGGCAAGTGGTACACCGAATCTGTGCTGCAGATGGCCGATCTGGGCGCTGTCACCGGCTTCCCCAACGGCACTTTCCAGCCCGATGGCACCGTCACCCGGGCTCAGGTTGCCAACGTGCTGTATAAGCTGAGCGGCGGCATCCCCGTCAACTATCTGATGACCTTCTCCGATGTGGCTGAGGACGCCTGGTATGCCGAGGGCATCCGCTGGGCGGCTTCCGAAGGCGTTGTCACCGGCGCTGACGGCAAGTTCAACCCCAATGACCCGGTTACCCGTCAGGATCTGGCCGTCATGCTGGTGCGCTATCAGACCAAGGTGGTGGAGAAAGAACTGCCCCAGACCGGCGAGGCTCCTGCCTTTGCCGACAATGACAAGATCGCAGCCTATGCCGCTGAGTCGGTCTATCTGATGCAGAAGGCCGGTATCATCAACGGCATCGACGGCAGCTTCCAGCCCAAGGGCACCGCTACCCGCGCCCAGCTGTGCAAGATGCTGGCAGGTCTTGTTGTATCTGACTGATTTTTGCCGAAAAAAGTTCCATAAAACAGAGAAAAACCGCCCGAAAGGGCGGTTTTTTGCGGGTCGATGTGGGCATCGACCCCTACAAACCCTGTCATCCTGAGCGAAGCGAAGGATCTCCCAAAACCGGCATTTGCTGTGTGACGGGGGAGATTCTTCGGGCGTAGCCCTCAGAATGACAGGTCATAAGAAAAACCCGGTCTCTCGACCGGGTTTTTTACTGTTTATTTGCCGCAGCAGTGCTTGTATTTCTTGCCGCTGCCGCAGGG
>CAZVRM010000277.1:0-2434 GCA_964629605.1 uncultured Oscillospiraceae bacterium | reverse complement strand
CGGCTTTGCTTGGGGCTGGCAGTCCATTCTGCTGGACTACAGCGTGGCTTATGCTGTGGTAGGCGTGGCCGGTTTCTGCCGCAAGCTGCCCCACGGCCTGCCGGTGGGCGCCATCGTGGGCGCTGCCGCCCGGTTTATCATCCACTATATCAGTGGTGTTACCATCTATGCCATTCTGGCTCCCACCGAGCTGTTCGGCATCACCTTTTTGAGCCCCTGGTTCTACTCGCTGGCATACAATCTGGGCTATATGCTGCCTTCCACCATTTTGGTGGTGGCGCTGTGCTTCCTGTTGGAAAAGCCCTTGAAGAAATTGCCCCACTGACATAATTTCTGCCCCTCTCGGCATACACTTGCCCGGGAGGGGTATTTTTTATGAAGCATCAGCGCATCACCGACATGAGTTATAAGGAAGTCATCGACCTGCAGACCGGTCAGCGGCTGGGCTATGTGCGGGACGCCGAGATCGACCCCGAGACAGGAAAGGTCACCGCCTTGGTTATTCCCGGGCGGCTGAAATGGCTGGGTCTGCTGGGGCGGGAGCCCGAGACCGTCATCCCCTGGGAGACCATCCACCGCCTGGGGGAGGACATTATTTTCGTGGGGAAAAATGTGTATAAAATGTAAAACATTGTGAAAATATTGACAAATACGCTGGCGGTTAGCTACAATATTGTCAAGTAAGTTTGAGGCTAATAATGAAAAGCCGGGAGCCTACCCAAAAATACGAGGGTTTATAAGTACGGAAAAAGCACGGGATGGACTAACGGGACGATTACGCTGACGGGCGTTAGAACCCGAAGTTACAATGCATTGTCCGACGAATATTTTTATGTAAATAATTGCGTACAAACAAACTATTACTGTGAAGCTGGCGATAGCGGCGGCCCGGTTGTGTATTCTGCAGGCACAAGTGGTTCGTATATCCTTTGTGGTATCCACATTTCTCATGTCGAAGAGCCGGAGTCTGGTGAGAATGAGAGTTTCTATACACCTTATGCAAACATAGCAGCAGAACTGGATATCACCTGCGTTACAGGTAGTTAAAGGATGGTGCGGACATGGCAAAAAGTAAAAAAAAGCTGTTGCGATTTTGCTGACTATTAGCGCTGTGCTTTTAGGTAGTGTTTTCTTTACCGATGGAGAAGATTCTCAAGACCAGGAGCCCACCCTTCGGGAACTGGCCCAGACCGAGGACGGCTGGGATACCTCCTATATGAGCCGGGCCGCCGTCCACACCCAGCCTCCGGGCATCACGGTGGTGTACGGCGAATCCACCGACACGGTGGTGAAGGCCGAATACCGCAACGACGGCAGCAAAGGCTGGACTTACGGAGAAGATTTCGGCAGCATGCAGGTGCAGGTGGACGGCGTCTGGTATGAGGTGCCCGATGCCGGACGGCCGAACAGCAGTTCCGGTGGTTCCGGGACGGTGAACACACTGATTTCTCTCGGCTATTCGTTGGAGCCCGGCGACACGCTGGATGCGTCCTTCGGCATTTCCCCGCAGCTTCCCAACGGCCATTACCGCCGCATTTGGAACCAGGTTGCGGTGGAATTCGATATCGACCGTTGAAACGGTCATGTTGCACGCAAAAAACTTCGAAAAAAAGACCATTTTTTAGCACAAAAGCACTTGCATTGCAGGTGCTTTTGTAATATAATATCTAAGCTGCCGAAGAATGCTACTTCGGCGGACGACACACATTGCGAGAGGCGGAGGAAAGTGCCCCACAAGGGTCCCGATGCCGATGAGCGTGGTGGAGGAAAAAACTTAAAGGAGGACACAATAATGTCTGTTATTAGCATGAAGCAGCTGCTGGAAGCTGGCGTCCATTTCGGTCACCAGACCCGCCGCTGGAACCCCAAGATGGCCGAGTACATCTTCATGGAGCGCAATGGTATCTATATCATTGACCTGCAGAAGACCGTCAAGAAGCTGGAAGAGGCTTACTTCTTCGTCCGTGATCTGGCTGCCGAGGGCGGCACCGTCCTGTTCGTCGGTACCAAGAAGCAGGCTCAGGATGCCGTGAAGGAAGAGGCCGAGAAGGTCGGTATGTTCTATGTCAACGCTCGTTGGCTGGGCGGTATGCTGACCAACTTCAAGACCATGCGTCAGCGCGTCGAGCGTCTGAATCAGCTGAACCGTATGTCCGAGGACGGCACCTTTGATCTGCTGCCCAAGAAGGAAGTCATCAAGCTGAAGCTGGAGATCGAGAAGCTGGAGAAGTACCTGGGCGGCGTTAAGGAAATGAAGAAGCTGCCCGCCGCTATGTTCGTTGTTGACCTGCGCAAGGAAAAGAACGCCATTGCCGAGGCTAAGAAGCTGGGTATCCCCGTTGTCGCTATCGTCGACACCAACTGCGATCCCGATGACGCCGACTACGTCATCCCCGGCAACGACGACGCTATCCGCGCCATCAAGCTGATCGCC
>CAZVRM010000276.1:0-2453 GCA_964629605.1 uncultured Oscillospiraceae bacterium | reverse complement strand
CCATGTATATGCCCCAGAACTGCAATCTGGAGGATGTTGCCCACATCAAGAAATTTGTGGACATTCCGGTGGTTTGCGCCGGACGCATGGAGCCCGACGTGGCCGCACAGGCCATCGCCGAAGGCCGCATCGACGGTATGGGCGTTGCCCGTCAGTTCCTGGCCGACCCCGAATGGATCACCAAGCTCATTGAAGGCCGTCTGGAGGACATTCGACCCTGTATCTGCTGCCACAGCGGCTGCTTTAACTTCTCCTCCTCCAAGGGTCATTACAACACCCAGGATCTGACCGATACTATGGGTCTGGCACGGTGCGCCATCAACGCCCAGACCATGCAGTCCACCAAGCACTACATCAAGCCCGCCCGCAAGGCAAAAAACATCGCCATCATCGGCGGCGGCATCGGCGGCATGGAGGCCGCGCTGGTGTGCGCCAAGCGGGGTCACAAGGTCACTCTGTACGAAAAATCCGGCGAGCTGGGCGGCGTGTTTATCGCGGCGGCAGCCCCCTCTTTCAAGGAAAAGGATCGGGATCTGATCGCCTGGTACAAGCGGGAGCTGACCAAATATCCCATTGAGGTCAAGCTGAACAGTGAGGTTCGTTCGCTGACCGCGGTGGAGGCCGACGAGGTCATCATCGCCACCGGCGCCACCCCCAACCGCATCCCCATCCCCGGCTTTGAAAAGGGCATCCAGGCCATCGACTTCCTCCGCGGACGGAAGGAAGTGGGTCAGAAGGTGGTCATCATCGGCGGCGGTCTGACTGGCTGCGAGATCGCCTATGAGCTCTATCTTCAGGGCAAGGAGCCCACCATCGTGGAGATGCTGGATGATCTGGTGTGCACTCCCGGCGTGTGTCTGGCAAACACCAGCTTTTTGCGGGACTTCTTCAAGGCCAACAAGGTGCCCGTCCATCTGGAGACCGGCGTCAAGTGCATTGAAGACGACGGCGTGACGGTCAAGGACAAAAACGGCACGGAATACAAGCTGGCTGCCGACAGCGTCATCCTGTCGGTGGGCTACAAGCCCGCACCGCTGGCCGAAAAGAACAAGCACATCCACGTGATCGGCGACGCCTGCAAGGTGGGCAACCTGCGCTCGGTCATCTGGCAGGCCTGGGATGTCTGCATGAAGCTGTAAAGGAGGATTTCTCATGTATCTTACCCCCGAACAACAACACATTCTGGACGGCGGCAAGGGCGAGACTCTGGCCAAAGTCATGAAAACCATGGTCAAATACGGCGAGGTCTTCGGCGCAGAAAAGCTGGTGCCGGTGACCTCGGAATACAATCATCTGGTCACCTCCTTCGGTTTGAAGGCGCTGGGGCCGGTATACGAGCTGATGAACCAGCTTATCGAGGCCGGTGCGGTTTCTCAGCAGAAGTTTTCCATGGATCCCCGTCCGGTGGACAAAAACGTCCCCTCCAACCTGATTATGGATCTGGTGTTCAACAAATTCATGTATTCCAAGCAGGACTTCTATGAAGGCCAGCTGAAAAAGCTGGGGCTGATGAACGAGGATGCCTTCACCTGTGCCTGTTATCTGGATCAGGTGGGCAATGTGCCCAAAAAGGGCGACGTGCTCAGCTGGGCAGAGTCCTCTGCCGTGGTGTATGCCAACTCGGTGCTGGGCGCTCGCTGCAACCGCAACAGCGGCATCGTGGACATCATGGGCAGTGTGGTGGGCTATGTGCCCTATTTTGGCCTGCTCACCGACGAGGGCAGAAAGGCCACCTGGGTCATCAAGATCCAGACCACCAAAAAGCCCGAAGCCCAGCTTCTGGGCTCTGCCATCGGTATGAAGGTGATGGAAGAAGTCCCCTATGTGATGGGTCTGGACAAGTGGCTGGACAATGAACTGGACGAGGCCGCCTGCACCTATCTGAAAGACTTCGGCGCTGCCACCGCCTCCAACGGTGCGGTAGGTCTGTACCACATCGACGGTCTGACGCCCGAAGCAAAGGAGCAGGGTACCGCGCTCATCAAAGAGGGCGCTAAGGAGTATATCATCGACGACAAAGAGCTGCAGCGCATTTATGACAGCTACCCCATCGTCTGGAAGAACAAGGATGCCAAGCCCAAGCTGTGCTTCATGGGCTGTCCCCACATGAGCCTCCAGCAGCTGATGGACTGGACAGACAAGGTGGAGGCCGGTCTGAAGGCTGCCGGCAACAAAAAGGTGCAGATCCCCACGGTTTTTACCGCCGCACCCGGCGTGCTCAAGGAGTTTGAAAAGACCCCCTATGCCGCCCGTCTGAAGGCCACCGGCGTCATCACCTCCTACATCTGCCCCCTGATGTATATGAACAATCCGCTGGCAGGCAAGATGCCGGTGATCACCTCCTCCAACAAGCTGCGTACCTACACCACCGCCCGCTATTACACCGACGACGAGATCCTCGTCCAGATCACCAAGGGAGGTAAATGAGCATGAAACAGTTCCAGGGAAGAGTC
>CAZVRM010000275.1:0-2457 GCA_964629605.1 uncultured Oscillospiraceae bacterium | reverse complement strand
GTGAGCCAGCTTATCTCTCTGGCCTGTTCGCTGGCTTACGCGGTATACCTGAATGGCAGGAGCGCGGTTCGTTTTTCTCTGTGCTTCATGCTGCCCATGATGCTGATTGCGGCCATCACCAACCCGGCCTTTAACCATGAGGGCGCGACGATCCTGACCTATCTGCCCTCGGGCAATCCGCTGACGCTGGAGAGCATTCTCTACGGCCTTGCCGCCGCCGTGATGTTGGCAAGCGTCATCACATGGTTTTCCTGCTACAATGCCGTCATGACCTCGGACAAATTCGTGTATCTCTTCGGGCGCATCATTCCCGCGCTGAGTCTGGTGCTGAGCATGACACTGCGCTTTGTGCCGAAATTCAAAGCACAGCTTCATGTAGTCAGCGAGGCCCAGCGCTGCGTCGGTCGGGATGTTTCTGACGGCACTATGCTTCAGAGGATTAAAAACGCCATTACGATCATGTCCATCATGGTCACGTGGAGTCTGGAAAATGCCATTGAAACGGCGGACAGCATGAAAAGCCGTGGTTACGGTCTGCCCGGTCGTACCGCCTTTTCCATTTACCACTTTGATGACCGGGACAAAACGGCTCTGATTTGGCTGTGCTTCTGTGGATTTTACATCTTTGCCGGTTGGATGGCTGGTGGACTGAGCTGGCAGTATTACCCCATCATCAAAGGAACTCTCACCGGTGCGTTTCCCATCAGCTTTCAGCTGGTGTATCTGGCGCTGTGCCTGACGCCGGTTATTCTGAATGGAATGGAGGATAGGAAATGGAAACATTTACAATCCGAAATCTGAGCTTTTCCTATCCTGAACAGGAAGCAAAAGCGATCAATGACCTCACACTGACCGTTGGGCAGGGCGAGTTTGTCGTGCTCTGTGGTCCCTCCGGCTGTGGTAAGAGCACGCTGCTGCGGCAGCTTAAAACTGTCCTCGCTCCTCACGGACGCAGAACGGGTGAAATCCTGTTTGAAGGTACGCCTTTGGACGAGCTGAATCAGCGTACCCAGAGCCAACGTATCGGCTTTGTGCAGCAGTCTCCCGAAAACCAGATCGTTACAGATAAAGTCTGGCACGAACTGGCCTTTGGCCTGGAGAGCCTTGGCTGTGACACCCCCACTATCCGCCGCAAGGTGGCGGAGATGGCATCTTTCTTCGGCATCCAGACATGGTTTTACAAGAATGTCACGGAGCTGTCGGGTGGTCAGAAGCAGCTACTCAATCTTGCCTCCGTCATGGCTATGTCGCCCTCTGTCCTGATTCTGGACGAGCCCACAAGCCAGCTTGACCCCATCGCCGCATCGGATTTCCTTGCCACACTGGGCAAGATCAACCGTGAACTGGGCACTACCATCATTCTGACCGAGCACCGACTGGAAGAAGCCTTCCCGCTGGCAAGTACGGTTGCTGTCATGGACAAGGGCAAGCTGCTATGTACCGGCACACCCAAAGAGGTGGGCACACTGCTCAAAGACAAAGGGCACGCTATGTTCCTCGCTATGCCCTGCGCCATGCGGGTTTGGGCGGCGGTGGAGAACAGCGCCGATTGTCCCATCACCGTCCGGGAAGGTCGTGACTGGCTGACAGAATATGCTGCACAGAATGAACTGAAAGAACTGCCTGCCGAGGAAGTTCATACATACCCGGATGAAACTGTCCTTGCGGCAGAGGAACTCTGGTTCAAGTACGAAAAAGATGCTCCCGACGTGGTCAAAGGGCTGTCCCTTTCTGTGAAGAAGGGCGAGTTCCTTGCGCTGCTCGGTGGCAACGGCACAGGCAAGACCACAAGTTTGAAACTATTGGCGGGGCTGTGTCAGCCCTACCGCGGAGAAGTACATACCAATGGCAGCATCGGCGTCCTGCCCCAGAATCCGCAGGCGCTTTTTGTGAAAAAGACCGTGCGGGAAGATCTTTTTGAGATTTTGAAAAACAGCAAACTCAGCAAAGAGGACAGAGAAAGCAGTGTCGCCAAAATGGTGCAGCTATGCCGTTTGGGAGAACTGCTTGACCGTCATCCCTATGACCTGTCCGGTGGCGAACAGCAGCGCACAGCACTGGCCAAGGTGCTGCTCCTTGACCCAGATATCCTCTTAATGGACGAGCCCACCAAGGGACTGGATGCCGAGTTCAAGCAGGTGTTTGCCGAAATCATGCAGGTGCTTCTGCGCAAAGGTGTGACCATCCTTATGGTCAGCCACGACGTGGAGTTCTGCGCCCGCTATGCCCATAGCTGCGCACTGTTCTTTGACGGCAACATCGTCGCCCAAGGTTCTCCCCGCACCTTCTTCTTCGGCAACAACTTCTACACCACCTCCGCCAACCGCATGGCCCGTGCCGTCGTGCCCGAGGCTGTAACGCCCGAGGACTTGATCGCTGTCTGTGGCGGCGAGTTGCCGCCGGTACCGGGACTGCCGGATGAAGATTTCACCTTACCCCATCCTGCAGAAAACACTG
>CAZVRM010000274.1:0-2464 GCA_964629605.1 uncultured Oscillospiraceae bacterium | reverse complement strand
TCTCCCTCATACACCAGCTTGAGGGAGAAAAAAGGTGCGCCTTTGTCCAGCAATTCCAGAAAGATCCGGTCTCCCGCCCACATGGGCAGGCCGTACAGCTTGTCCTTGGGCAGCCATTCCAGAACGCCCTCGTCGCACTCCTTCAGCGCCCCTTCAAAGCCGGTGGCGGTGAACAGGTGCATATACTCGCAAGGCCAGATGTCCGACACGAAGGTGACGATGCCCCGGTAACGATAATCGGTAAGGGTCAGACCGGTCTCCTCCTTGGCCTCCCGCAGAACACACTCCTCGGGGCTTTCCCCCTCCTCGAACTTGCCGCCGATGCCGATCCACTTGTCCTTGTTCTCGTCCTGCTCCTTTTTCACCCGGTGGAGCATGAGATAACAGCCCTTGTTTTCGATATAGCAAAGGGTGGTTTGCTTGCTCATAAAACCGCCTCACTTTCCTTGGGGAAATTATATCACGCCCCCCGAATCCTTGACAACCCCCGGCCTTTGGCATACAATCAAGGTGTTGTAAATTTGCTGTTACAGGAGGTTTTTCCATGAACCAGAATCATTATTTCAAGCAGTCGGGCATCGGCCTGCCCGAGCACGTTCAGCATCTGAAGGAGGCCGGTTATTTTGATCGAGCCATTGGTATCATTGATACCATGCTGGCCGATCCCGCCACCCCCAAGTGTATGCAGGAAAACCTGCTGGCACAGCGGGAGATGATGGTGCGCCTGCCCCGTCAGTTCCCCTATTCCAAGGCCGAGGCGCTGGCCCGCGTCCAGGAAAAGATCCCTGAGTTCACCATGGAAGAACTGGAAGCCTATATGGATAAAGGCCGCATCACCTGGATCTTTATCAACGGCGTGGAGCATCTGGCAGGCTCCTTCTTCGGCACTCTTTCCAAGGAGCCCGAGTTCGCCGCCCGTCTGCCCAAGGAAGAGGTAGACCCCTCCAAGGTCAGCCATGAGGTGCTGGATCGCACCGGCCGTCTGAACCGCGGCATGAAGATCATGCAGGAAAAGGGCAAGATGGCCGCCCGCATCACCATCCGCCACACCGTGCAGGTGCGTGACGAGTTCTTCGTCCCCGGCGAGACCTATCGCGTGTTTATTCCCCTGCCCGCCGACTGCATCCAGCAGAGTGAGCTGGAGATCATCGACTGCTACGGCGAGCCCACCCACATCTGCGCCGGCGAGGCCGACACCTGCACCATCCACTGGGAAGAGACTATGACCGAAAACCATCCCTTCTGGGTGGAATATTCCTACAAGCACGTTGCCCCCTATGTGGATCCTTCCAAGATCAAGGCCGATCCCGTCCAGCCCGAGTTCTTTACCGGTGAGCTGGCACCCCACATCGTCTTTACCCCCTACATCAAGGCGCTGTGCGCCGAGCTGACCGACGGCCTCACCGATCCCATCGAAAAGGCTCGCGCCATCTATGATTACATCACCAAGAACGTGAAGTACAGCTTCGTGCCCGATTATTTCTGTATGCCCGACATCGCCGACACCTGCCTGCGTACCCTGCGGGGTGACTGCGGCGTGCAGGCGCTGGCCTTCATTACCCTGTGCCGTTGCGCCGGTATTCCCGCCAAGTGGCAGAGCGGTCAGGTGGCCGACCCCGAGAGCGTGGGTATGCACGACTGGGCCATGTTCTATGTGGCACCCTACGGCTGGATGTTTGCCGATCCCTCCTTTGGCGGCAGTGCTTTCCGCGCCGGTGCCGAGGAGCGTCATAACCACTACTTCGGCAATCTGGACGTGTACCGCAACGTGACCACCAACACCTTTATGGCCGACTTTGAGCCCCAGAGCAAGTTCTTCCGCTACGATCCCTATGACAACCAGCGTGGCGAAGTGGAAGACAGCAAGCGTGGCTATCCCCGTTGGGAAGTCCGTTGCAATATGGAAATGATCTCGGTGGAGGAGATCGAGGAGTAAGGCCACCCCTGTCATTGCGAGGAGCGCAGCGACGTGGCAATCCGTACCCTTAACAAAACACAACGGCGGGGATCTCCCCGCCGTTTTTGTGTGGATATTAAATACTATATGTATATTTCATAATTTATACTACTTTAAATCATTATTTAGAGTGGTTATCTTTTGCGGTTTTGATGGATGCGATCAGCATTCGCCGCATAACGCCGCAGTCATGAAGAAGGGCTTTGCCTGTTTTCACCGGAAGGAAATCTGCCTTTTCCATAAGTTCCAGCCAGTATTCTGTTTCAAAACATTCCTTCAAGGAGATCTGCAGTTTTGCAATAAAGTCAGCCTTGCTGTGGGCATATTTTGCCTCACGAATATTTGCGCCGATGGAAGTGGCACTTCGTTCCAGCTGGTTTTTCAAGGCATAATGCCCCTGTATTTCATCGGTAAGTCTGAGGATTTTCACTGCAAAATCCATGGACAAATCTGCCAGCTTGTTTTCCGCCACAATCATCACCTCACAAGTATCATACAATGAAATCC
>CAZVRM010000273.1:0-2481 GCA_964629605.1 uncultured Oscillospiraceae bacterium | reverse complement strand
CCTTGGCTTTCAGTTCCGCTTCCGTCACGTTCTGCAGCACGTTGTAATCTTCCTCCACCAGCTGCTCCACAGGGCCGGTGTAGCCCTCGATTGGATGGGGATAGTCATCGGACAGGAATACGGCCATTTCCAGCGTGTCGTTCTGCCAGTAGGCCCATGTAAAGTTGTAGATCAGCCGCTCCAGATCCGCAACCTCTGTGCCCTCCATGAAGTAGCTCATCACCT
This sequence comes from uncultured Oscillospiraceae bacterium, assembly GCA_964629605.1. Lineage (GTDB taxonomy): Bacteria > Bacillota > Clostridia > Oscillospirales > Butyricicoccaceae > UBA4644. The sequence continues at coordinate 2,256 of CAZVRM010000273.1, read as the reverse complement.
TCCAGCTGTTCTGGCTGCTTCGGATCATATGCAGCCGCAGGGAGATCAGGTCTTTCGCATGACCCACGGCAATATCCGGATGATAGGGCAGGAAAACATTGCAGCTGCCGTAGGCATCCAGCTGTTCCTGCCATTCCTCCGGCACATCGCAGCCGATGATCATGCCCGGTTCTCCCGCATTTTCATAAGGCTCCGCTGCTTGCCCGCCGATGGTGTAGAGATATCTGCCCATGGCCGCCCCATCACCGGAGAAGTAGGCATTGCCAAAGGCCAGCGCAATTTCTTCCAGATTTCCCACATCCACGCTGTCCTTGACTTCGGACATGGGGGCTGTGGTGGCTTCATCCCCAAAGGCGCTGACTTTGTATTCGCCGTTTTCTTTCACCACCGTGACGGGCATGGTCAGTCTGGGACTGGTGGTAGTTCTCTCCCGGCGGTAGGGCACCTGCACAGTGCAGGAGCCGGTTTGCTCGATCTGGTTCACTTCCGTGTCCCCCAGTTCAAAGTACATGACCACGTTCTGCTTAGGATCGCCGTTGTAGGCCAGCTTTTCACCGGAATAATTGGATACCAGATATTGGCTGTAATCCCGACCACTGAAGAAGTCATTGGCAAAGGCATTCACCACGCCGTTGAGCTGGGTCACCGCCGCCTGCTGGCTGGACTGAATTTCCACTGTGGCAATGCTGTTCTCAGGCAGCAGCAGCTGACCGTCCACGGTGATGCCGGAGCAGGAAATGAAGTGCATATTGCTGCCGCCAAGGTCACGGAAGGTGTTGTTTTCGATGGTGGCGCCGTAGGTATTGCGCAGCTTGATGCCGCCTTGGCTGCACTCGTAAATGTCGCTGTTTTTCACGGTTACGTTGCTGCAATTGTCAGTCTCCACCCCAAGGATGCCGCAGCCAAAGAGGCCGCAGTTGTCCACGGTCATATTGTCGCAGTCCCGGAACTCGAATACGCCGCCTGCACAGACACCGGGCTCCCGGGTATGACCGGCGGTAAAGCCGGACAGGGTGATATTGGAGCAGCCGTTGAACATCAGAACTTCCGCATACCGGGGCACAGCTTCCAACAGGTGGGCCGTTCGGTCACCGGACACGCCCCGGATGGTCATATTGCTGACACCGGTGATAACAAGGCCGGGGCCGTCGTAAATATTTTCCCAATAGTAGTAGTCGCCCTTGCTGACGCCGTAACCGGTGGCAACGCTGAAATCATAGCTGGCAGCGTCCAGAATGATCTCCCGGTCAGGACCGATGGCGGCGATCAGCTCGTCCACGGTGGAAACGTGGATCTGCAATTGAGGGGCAAAAATGTTGGTGGTTTCCACCTTGTTCTGCTGGTGGAGCCAGTCTTCCGTCAGGATATTGTCAGAGCGGTCCTCCGCCTGTCCGCCGTAAAGATGGCCATACCAGTCCCGGACGCTGTTGTTCTCAAATCGGTTGTTCTCCAGCGTCAGATTCTTGTCCTGAATATTGAACGCGGAATCCCGGACACGGTTGTTGGAAAAGTAGTTGTTCTCCATCAGCACTTCGCTGTCATAGGATACCAGCAGATGCTCCAGCGTACTGTCGGATATCTGACAATCGGAGATGGTTACCAAATCGCTGCCGCCCACATTGAAGAAGGTGTAGCCGCTGCCATTTTCCCATGCGATTTCCCGGATGCGGCAGCCGGCGATCTCCACGCTGCTGGTATTGAACAGGTCGATGGCAGAGGAAGAGCATTCGTAAATGTCGCTGTCGGTGATGGTGAGCAGTGCGCTTTCCTCCGCAATGACACCCACCACACCGCAGCCATACAGGCCAAGGCCGGACAGATCCACACTGGTGCAGCCCTCCAGCCGAACCACACCGCCGCCGCACTCCGCCCGCTGGCGGGTATGGCCGATGGTCATGTTTTCGAGCGTCAGGTACATACACCCTTCAAACATCATCACATCCGCATACCGGGGATCGGTATCCACGGTGGTGGTGTACTGCCCCCTGCCCCGAATGGTCAGGTTTTCCACGCTGGAGATCACCAGTTCGTAGCCATCGGAGACCTGCTCCCAGCGATAGTAAGGCTTGTTGGTGGGCTGACCGTAGTCCGATGCCTGATTCAAAGTGTAGACCCCGTTCTCCAGCTGGATCACCGCGCCGGGTTCGATGGCGGCAAGCAGTTCGTCCACATTGGACACCACGACGGCGTTCTCCGGTGTCTCCTCCACCGGTTTTGCCGTGGGGGAGGTCATCAGGCACACCGCCACAAATACGA
>CAZVRM010000272.1:0-2482 GCA_964629605.1 uncultured Oscillospiraceae bacterium | reverse complement strand
GCTCCCATTCTGGTAGAGCAGATCTTTGACATCATTAAGGAGCTGCACAAGGATGGCACCACCATCCTGTTGGTAGAACAGAATGCCCGTGCGGCACTGGAGGTTGCCGACCGCGGCTATGTTCTGGAAACCGGCAAAATCGTCACTTCCGGCACCGGCCTGGAGCTGCTGGACTCCCCCGCTATCAAAAAAGCCTATCTGGGCGGTTAAAAATTACCATTACCCCCTGTTTGTTGCAACAAACGGGGGGTTTTTCTACCCAAATTAAGCCTGCATCCGCCTGCAGCGGACACGGCAGTTGTTCTGTGACAAGCAGGCGCTGACAGTGGAGGATGCCCAGGCGGCCTTTCGGGATCACAAGGGCCATCCCACCTCGACCTGTGCCCATCCGGTTAATCCGAACCAACCCGTCACGGTTGTCCAGGGTGCGACAATTTTCGGCTTGGTAATGGATCTCACCCATCTGGAGGCCTGGCTGATCTGGGGCAACCCCTGCGAAAACCCCTTTGTAAAAATCACGGTGTAAATTTCACGCCTTACGCATAAAGTTTGGATAACAACCATTCTAAGGAGGAATCCGAATGAAACGATCCAAACTGTTCTCCGGAAAACAAGGCAAAAAATGGACGGTCGCCGCCGCACTGGCTGTGGGCTTGGCGCTGGCATTACTCACCGCTATCCCCCGTGCCATTACAACGGCTGCGACTCAGCGTGATCTGCCCATCTACTGTGTGCAAAAAGACAGTAAGGTCTGTTCTCTCACCTTTGACGCGGCATGGGGCAACGAGGATACCCAGCAGCTGATCGATATTTTGGCAAAATACAAGGTAAAAGCCACCTTTTTTGTGGTGGGAGAGTGGGTGGACAAATATCCCGAATCGGTAAAGGCGCTGCATGATGCGGGACACGAAATCATGAACCATTCCGACGATCACGCGTATTTTACCAAGCTGAGCGCCGATCAGATCAAAACCCAGCTGGACAGCTGCAACAGCAAAATTGAAGCCATCACCGGCGTAAAGCCCGACCTGTTCCGTCCGCCCTATGGCGACTATAACGACAGCGTGGTTTCCACTGTTCGGAACTGTGGAATGTATACCATTCAATGGAACATTGACAGTCTTGATTGGAAGGATCTGGACGCTTCTGCCATCACCGACCGCGTGCTCAAGCGGATCGAGCCGGGCTCGATCATCCTATTCCACAATGCGGCTAAAAACACCCCCGCTGCCCTGCCCTCGGTGATCGAAGGCCTGATCCAGCAGGGGTATACCATCGTACCGGTTTCCCAGTTGATTCTTCGAGACAATTACACGATGGATCACACCGGTCGGCAGATTCCCGGCCAAAAAGCAGCGCAATGAGAGAAAAAGCCCGCGAGCCTTTAAAAAGGCCTGCGGGCTTTCGTGTTTAAAAATCAGACAGCGGGATAGAAGATGCTGGTGGCGATGCCGATGGGCAGATTGGCGGTCAGCCAAATAATCAGCAGCAGCGTCCAGCTAATCAGGAATGCTACGGAATAGGGCAGCATGGTAGCAGTAATGGTACCGATACCGGCCTGCTTGTCATAGCGCTGGGCAAACATAATAACAACGGCATAATAGGTCATCATGGGAGTGATGATGTTGGTGGAAGAGTCACCGATACGATAGGCCAGCTGGCACAGCTCGGGGCTATAGCCCAACAGCATGAACATGGGAACGAAAACAGGTGCCAGAATGTTCCACTTGGCAGAAGCAGAACCCATGAACAGGTTCATGAAAGCGGAGAACAGAACGAAAATGATCATCAGGGGGATCAGGCCGATGTTGGTATTGGTAAAAAACTCAGCGCCGGTCAGTGCAATGATGGTGCCCAGCTTGGTGTAGCTGAAGTAATTGATGAACTGTGCGGAAACAAAGGCCAGTGCCAGGAAAGAGCCCATATCAGCCATGGCTTTTGCCATGCTGCCGGCAACATCCTTATCGTTCTTAAAGGTACCCACAGTCTTGCCGTAAGCAACACCGGGAATAAAGAACAGCAGAGCAATCAGAACAACGATGCTGTCAATCAGAGGTGTCTTGCCCAGCAGCTCGCCGTCAGCGTTGCGGAAGAAAGAACCGGCGGGGATACAGCAGGCAACGATGATGAATACGAAAACCAGCGCAGCAATACCGGCATTGCGCAGACCCTTCTTCTGCTGAGCGGTGATGGTCATCAGCGAGGCATCTTCTTCGCCCTCGTTTTCAGCCACATACTTGCCCAGTCGGGGCTCAACCAGCTTGTCGGTAATGATGGTACCCACGATGGTGATCAGGAAGGTGGAGGCAAACAGGAAGATATAGTTGCCCATAACCTGTACCTCATAACTGGGATCCAGAATAGACACAGCCGTCTGGGTGATACCGGCCAGCATAGGATCCAGCGTGCCGATCACCAGGTTGGCAGAAAAGCCGCCGGAAACACCGGCAAAAGCAGCAGCCAGACCGGCAATGGGATGACG
>CAZVRM010000271.1:0-2487 GCA_964629605.1 uncultured Oscillospiraceae bacterium | reverse complement strand
TGTCCTCGGCAGTGATGGCGATGCACTTGCTGTCCAGAATGGCCTGAACCTCTTCAGGGTGTCCGGCGGGATGGATGCAGCAGTAGATCATCTGGTTCTCTTTCAGATAGCCGAACTCAGAGGGCTCGATCTCCTTGACCTTGGCCAGAAAATCACAGGTATCCCACAGTTCCTTGGCGGTGTCACAGATCTTGGCACCGGCAGCAGCGTATTTCTCATCGGGGAAACCGGAGCCAGCGCCTGCGCCGGTCTCCACCAGCACGGTGTGGCCGGCAGCCACGATGGATGCAACCTCCACAGGGGTACAAATAACACGGTTTTCGCCTGCTTTAATGTCTTTCAGTACACCAAAAATCATAAATGATTCCTCCCCGGCCTTGTTAGCCCGTTTGATTCTTTTGGCGGAACAGTGCCACATTTTTGGCAGCTGCCGCCCTGATTTGCCTTGATTATAGGCCGGAAATGGGGGCTTTTCAACGAAAGCTGTTCCAAAAATGAAACGTTTTTCAAAAATTTTCGCGCTTCGCCGATTGACAACCGGGGCGGCGGATGATATGACTATAGTATCTTACCGCAGCGGAGGTTCGTTTTATGTCCAATACCAACACGAAAAAACTGCTTCAGAGCTATCTGAAATACAATGTGGACGAAAAACTTTTGGATTTTGTGGCGGAAAACGCCCCCACTGTCCTGTTTTCCTCCATGGAGCACATCTGCCGCAAGGCGGGGGTCAGCGAGGTGGCCTTCTGCGCCTTTCTGGCGGCCTTTGGCACCGATTCCTTTCAGGCCTTCAAGGATCTGCTCCGGGGCGTGCTGTACCACGAAAGTCAGGAGCAGGGCGTTGCCAAGCGCTCCATCTCCAGCATCGTGGAGGAGCTGGTGGACGGCGAGATCCGCAATCTGTCCACCATGGTTCGCACCATTGACTACGGGCAGCTGGATCGGCTCACCCGGGAGATCCTGCAAGCCGGTGAAGTGCTGGTGCTGGGTGGCAGCGGCGCAGCCCCCTATGCCCTCTATCTGACCCGGATGCTCAATCTGCTGGGCATCAAGGCCATCTCCCCCGGCGCAAATGAGAGTATTCTCAGCTTCCTCAGCAGCCACAACCGCTCGGTGCCGGTGATCGCTTTTGGCATCGCACGGTATACCAAGCAGGAGGTGCTGCAGCTGCGCAGCCTGCGCCAGCGGGGCTACCGCATCGTCAGCTTTACCGACCGGCACGACTCGCCCTACGTGGATCTTTCCGACTACTATTTCTTCATGCCGCTGAACTGCTTTGACTTTTTGGACTCCTATACCGCCGGTATGACGCTGATCAACGCCCTGTTGAGCAACATCGGCCTACAGGACGAGCAAAAGCTCATCACCCAGCTGCGCGCCCGGGATGCCTCGCTGGAAGGCATGGACTGGCTGTTCTGAGCCGGGATGCCTTATGAAGATTCAGGATTATTGCGACACGGTGGACGGCAGCCTGCAGCTGCGGGCGCCCCTGCGGCAGTTTTGCCGGGGCGAGCTCATCACCGATGATCCGGATATGCTCCGCCAGCTGGATATGCTGGAGCGAACCGGTCAGGGCACCGTCCCTCTGACCATTCGGGGCGAGAAAGGCTCGGGCAAGGATCGCATCGCCCAGTATGCCCACGACCTCTCCTGTCGGCGGCGGTCGCCGCTGGTCAAGACCAACTGCGCCTATCTCACCGAGGAACAGATGTATATCGAGCTGTTCGGCACGGCTGCCCGCGCCGATCTTGGTTTGCTGCACCGGGCGGCCGGCGGCAGCCTTTACATCGAAAACGCCGACCTGATGCCGGTCTATATGCAGTATCAGCTGATGAACCATATCCATCGGCAGGAACAGGATGCAAACGACGTTCGCCTGATGATCTGTCTGCAGAACCAGCAGGGACAGGCCTCCGGCCTGTGCGAACAGATGTCCTTCCATTTCAGTTCACTGGTGTTTGACATCCCGCCCCTGCGCCAGCGGCCGCAGGATATTCTTCTGCTGGCCTTTCAGCAGCTGCAGCAGCTCTGGCAGGAATACCGGCTGGAGCGCACCCTGAGCCCGGCGGTCATGAGCGCCATGCTGTCCTACGAATGGCCCACCAACGCCCGCCAGCTGACCCACACCATCGAGCGCATGGCTTTCATGAGCGACGACACGCTGATGGACTCGGTGCACCTTTTGCAGCGGTGCCTGTCCCCCACCCAGCAGGTGAAGGCGCTTTCGGAGGAGATCGCCGCGCCCCCCGACAGCCGCTCCCTTAAGCAGATGGTACAGGACTATGAGATCATGGTGATCCACCAGTACATCGAGCAATACGGCAGTCTTCGCAAGGCGGCTGCCGTCCTCAAGTCCTCCCCTGCCACCCTTTCCCGAAAGATCACCGAATACAATCTCCTGCCCCAGAGCGAAAAATAAAAACTCCCGCAGCCCTAATGCCGTTCGGTTAACAGAACACTGTCATTGCGAACCAGTCCGCAGACTGG
>CAZVRM010000270.1:0-2496 GCA_964629605.1 uncultured Oscillospiraceae bacterium | reverse complement strand
CTCGATTTCTTTCGTGGTCCTGGCGATCATGTAACTGGACAGGCCGATCACCACCAGGCTGACACCGGCACCTGTCAGGGCGATCATTAGCCGCTGGTCTTGGGCGGACATTTCCCCGCCAAATTGGGAAAACATTGCCGTTTCCAGTGACAGCATGGATACCATTGCCACAGACAGGGCAATGATTTTGGACACTGTCATCACAGGGCTGCGGTATTTTCGGTATTTGATCAGGCTTACCACAGCGTGAGTGGTGATGTAGAAGGTGTAGGCTGCCATAACATAAATCAGAACGCCATGATATGCAAAGCCCTTGTTCTGATACAGGATCATCATTACCGCGCCTGTCAGTACGAAGTTCAGCAGCAGCAGAATACAGGAGCACATTCTGGCTCGCTGAAGCTCACCACGGCGGTTTTCGCCGATTTTGTGCACCCGCACATATCGCACCAACAAAAAGCGCATAACCGCCAAAATCATATAGTAAACTGCCAATACCACGAACCACATGGAGCGGTATAAAAACCAGGATAACACATTGACACCAACATAAAGCAGATTGACCGTCAACGATGCGTACAGCGAAACATGGTTTTTGAAGGCTGCATCCGTCAAATAACGGTATCCCAGCGGGTTGGCATACAGCTTCTCCCGGATGTTTTTATACTGTTTTGGCAGCACCACACTACAGAAAACAGCTATGACACAAAGGGTGTAAACGGCGATAACGTAAACCCCGTAAGCAACCGGCGTTTCCGCCAAGTCCCGAACAAATACAAGGGGCAGTGCCACACAGCTGAACGCCAACAGCAGAAAAATCAGCCACACAGGCGGAAAAAACAGCTTTTTCCATTTCATATCAGGCTCTTCGGATCTTAACGGTAAAGGTCGTGCCCACGCCCACAGCACTCTCCACGCTGATCTCCCCCTGCAAAATGTCTACAACACGCTTAACCAAAGCCAGTCCAAGACCGTTCCCCTGTGTTGCATGGGAGGTATCTCCCTGATAGAACTTTTCAAAAATATGGGTACCAACCTCACTGGACATACCACAGCCGGTGTCTTTGACTTTAACGATGGCATGACGCTCTGTAGCTGTCAGCGTAAGGGAAACAGTGCCGCCTGCACCGGTAAACTTGAAGGCATTGGAAAGCAAATTGCTCCACACCAGCGAAAGCAGTTCTTCGTCCGCCTTTACACGGACATTTTCCTCCAGATTGGTCTCAATTTCGATATTCGCGTTTTCCCAAACATTCTCGTATTGAAGCAGACATTCACACAGCTGTTCTCCCAAATCATACTCGGTGGTCTGGGGAAAGATCTGCTGATTCTCCAGTCGGTTCAGCTTCAAAATATTGGTCATCATATCAGCCAGTCGCCGAGAGCTGTCCGTAACGGCCTTGGCATATTCCAGCCGTTTTTCTTCGCTGAGTCCCGGCTGCTGCAGCATGGTGCCATAATTCTGCATCACCGCCAGCGGCGTTTTCATTTCGTGAGAAACATTGGCGATAAAGTCGGTGCGCAGGGTTTCCACACTGGAAAGTTCTTCCGCCATTCGGTTGAAGCAATCAATGATGTCATTGAATTTCTCGTCCGTGCCAAACGTGATCATGGGCTGGATGCGGACAGAAAAATCACCTGCCATGATTTTTTCTGCTGCTTCATTGATGCTCCTGACCGGCCGTTCAACTGCCCATTTTCGCCGCAGAGCATCCACGACAGTGAACAAAAGGCTCAGCAGCACCACATTGGCAAAGGTCAGCTTTGCTGCCATGGACAGATTTTCATCCGTCAGGGTGATATTCAGCGAAGCGGAAAGGGTGCTGACAAACAGCATCATGCAGCAGGTCACCAAAAAGGCCACCATCATGAAAAAAAGTCCATAATGATACAAACCCCGCAGCAGTCCGGCAGCACTTCCTCTGCGTTTCATTTGATCACCGCCTTATATCCCAAACCGTGAACGGTTTTGATCTCAAAATCCTCACACTTTGCCAGTTTCCCGCGCAGCTTGGTCATATACACATCCACCGCACGGGGCGCGGTCTCGGTGTCTACATCCCAGAACTCGTCCATGAGTTGCTGCCGGGTGAATGTCTTTTTCGGGTAGCTGAGCAGCTTGTAAAGGATGTTGAACTCCCGCTTGGTCAGGCTGATCTCCTCCCCTTCCAGTTCGGCAGTAAACTCGTCGGCATCCATGGAAAAAGCGCCCACCGCCAGCTTTCGGGAGGAAGCGATTTTTGCCCGCCGCAAAAGCGCACCGATACGAAGGAACAGCTCATCCAGATCGATGGGTTTGACCATATAGTCGTCCACGCCGATGCGAAATCCCCGTTGTTTGGATGCAAGATCGTCCCGGGCAGTCATAAACAGCATGGGGATCTCCTGATTGATCGCCCGCACGTTTTTTGCAAACTCAAACCCGTCGATACTGGGCATCATAATATCCGACACGATCAGATCAAACATGGTTTCATACATGGCATCATAGGCATC
>CAZVRM010000269.1:0-2553 GCA_964629605.1 uncultured Oscillospiraceae bacterium | reverse complement strand
CCTGCAGGATCATAACACCGGAGAATTTGGAGGAATTTGTATGATTTTAACCATCGATATCGGAAATTCAAATATTGTGCTGGGCGGTGTCCGGGATAACGACATCATCTTCGAAGCCAGACTGCGCACAGAGGCTACCAAGACCTCCGATCAGTACTGTGTGGATCTGAAGATCCTGATGGAGGTCTACGGTGTCAGCAATAAGGACATCGAAGGCACTATCATTGCCTCCGTTGTGCCCCAGGTGCTCAATTCCATCCGCACCGCGGTCCAGAAGCTCACCGGAAAAGTGCCGCTGGTGGTGGGCCCCGGACTGAAGACCGGCCTGAATATCCTGCTGGAAAATCCCGGCCAGACCGGTGCGGACCTGGTGGTGGCGGATGTTGCCGCCCTGCGGGAGCATAAGCCCCCGCTGATCGTCATCGATATGGGCACGGCAACCACCATGTCCGTGCTGGATAAGACAGGCGCCCACATCGGCGGCTGCATCATCCCCGGTGTAAAGATCTCGATGGATGCGCTGACGGATAAGACGGCTTTGCTTCCCGGCCTGCAGCTGGACCAGCCCAAGCGGGCCATCGGCAGAAATACCATCGATGCCATGCGCAGCGGTATCATGCTGGGTACTGCCTGCATGCTGGACGGCATGGTGGAGCGGATGGAAGCTGAGCTTGGCTGCAAGACCACGGTCATTGCAACGGGCGGTATTGCCAAGTTTATCGTGCCCATGTGCAAAACACCCATGATCTATGATAAGGACCTGATCATCAAGGGCCTGGCTGCCCTGTACCGGGACAATAAGCGCAAGTAAATTACACGATCACAGCCAGGAACATCAGCGCGGCCACAATTCCAATGGCAGAGGCGACCAGCAGACACTTGTCCAGAAACTGGTGCAGCTGCTGCTTCCGGGTTGCGGCACCGGGGTAAGGGGCATAGCTCATATACTTCATTGCAGTTGTTTTCATGTGTTGTTCCTCCTTGTTTCTTTCTGATGCTACAAGGATACAACAGAAAAAGACCAATAAAATGGACTTTTAAGAATCTGTACAACTGCTTGCAATGATGGGAAAAATATGTTATGATAGATTACAAGTTTTCAGCCGGAGGTGGCTTTCATGGAGAAAAAGAGAGTGGCGAGCACTCGTAAAACGGCAAATAAAATAGAATTGCCCCAGTGGCTGGTAAAAACATGGAAAGTGCTGAAGGCGATCGGCAGATGGATCTACCGTCTGCGGGGTCTGCTGATGGCGATCCCTGTGATTTTGGCCGCGCTGTATCTGGCAAGCCAGAATATGGCCCGGCTGCCCGAGGAAGTGGGCATTAACCTGCTGGCAAGCGGTGAGTATCAGTTCCTGATCAGCCGTGGCCTGGCTGTCATGGCTCCTCTGGTGGTCACCGGTGTGTGCCTGGTGATGATGCTTCTGTCCCGCAGGACCATTTATCCCTGGATCATCAGTATTTTCTCTCTGGTGCTCCCCTGGCTCATCTGGATCACCAATGTGTTCCCGGCATAAAGATAAAAGGTGCGTCGATTTTCGACGCACCTTTTTTATAATAAAATGTACCGTATTTGTCATTCTGAGCGAGTGATAACGAGTCGAAGAATCTATGCACCCATTAGGAGCGGTGCAGTAACGCAGCTGCGAAGATCTTTCGACGCGCTGCGCTTGCTCAGGATGACAGTTTTGTTCTGTGCGAGGTTACTTGCTGATAAGTGCGACCATTTCCTCTACCGTATGGGCGATCGCGATCGCGCCTGCCTTTTCCATGTCGGCCACTTCACCGTAGCCCCAGCTGACGCCGATGGTGGGAATGCCGTGGGCCGCGGCACCGGTCACATCAAAGGCCGTGTCACCGACCATGACGGTCTGCCCCACATCTCCCACAAGGCGCAGCAGATAGGCGATCACATCTGCCTTACGGGTGCGGGAGTTGTCCAGGGTGGCACCGGCGATCTGCTCAAAATACTGGCTGAGATCAAAATATGCCAGTACCTCCTTTGCCAGAAGCTCCGGCTTGGAGGTGGCCACAAATAGCCGATGACCCTGCTCTTTCAAAGTCTGCAGGGCCTCCCGGATGCCGGGGTAGGGGAAATTCTCATATTTGCCTACGGTTTTATACCGGCCTCGGAATATTTCAACGGCTTCGTCCGTTTTCCCGGCGGGGATACCGAATTGGAGGAAAGTCTCATCCAGCGGCGGACCGACAAATACCCGCATCTCCTGCCTGGAGGGGATGGGTATACCAAAATGCTCCAGCGCCAGTGCGGCGCAGTTGAGGATACCCTCGCCGGAGTCGGTGAGCGTACCGTCCAAGTCAAAGAAAACGGCTTTTTTCGCCATGCTTTACCTCTTTTTTCTGCATATCATGAATATCAAATACCCCAGGATCATACCAAACAGGTTCAAAATCAGATCATCAATATCCAGACTTCCCAGCAGGGTCACCAGCTGCAGCAGCTCCACCAGAATGATGGCCAGCGTGCAGGTCAGAAGAAAGGAAAAGAAATTCCGCAGAAAGGGCCAAAGTCTTGGCAGAAAATATCCGATG
>CAZVRM010000268.1:0-2557 GCA_964629605.1 uncultured Oscillospiraceae bacterium | reverse complement strand
CGGCGGCAGACCTCCATGGCCTCGTCCATGGAAGCGCTCTCGTCCAGCGGCTCCACATAGAAGGTGGACTGGCAGCCGTGAATTTTGAAGTTGCCCACCTTTTTCAGCCGCCAGTGGAGGGTCTTTTGCAGCCGGTCTTCAAATTTGCGGCGGTTCAAGCCCTTGAGCACCAGCTCGCCGCACTTACAAAGCAGAATTTCTCTCATAATGGATATACCACCTTAAACTTGCTCATTACAAATACCATTTCGTAGGGGTCGGCGTCCCCGACGACCCGCTCCTGCGCGATGCAGCGGGACGTCCAGAGGCCGTCCCCTACAAGTGCGCGAAAAACGTCAAAACATCCTCTTTGCCGCACTGAGTGCAGTCAGAAACGCGTCAATATTCTCTTCTGTCGTCTCGGGGCACAGGCTGACACGCAAAGCGGCATCGGCGTTTTTGCCCGATACCCGCATGGCGGTGAGCACATGGGACTTTTTGCCCCGGCTGCAGGCCGAGCCGCCCGACACATAGATGCCCTGATCGGACAGCACCCGGATGTAGACTTCCGAACGACCCACGCAGGGAGACAGATTGACGATATGGGGGGCACAGTTTGCAGGCGTATTGATCTGGCAGCCCAGTTCACGGGCTTTTTCCAGCAATTTATCCCGCAAAGCGGCCATTTTTGCCGTATGTTCTTTAAAATTAGCCATTCTTGCCTCTGCCGCCGCGGCAAAAGCGGCGATCTGGGGCATGGCTTCGGTGCCCGAGCGCAAACCGCTCTCCTGGTTGCCGCCGTAGATCAGCGGCTGGAGGTGCAGGCCGTCACGAACATACAGGGCACCGCTGCCCTTGAGGCCGCCCAGCTTGTGGGCAGACAGGCTCATCAGATCAATGATGTCCATAGGCAGGTCGATCTTGCAGAAGGCCTGCACTGCGTCCACATGGAGCAGCGCCTTGGGGCAGATCTGCTGCATGGCCTGTTTGGCCTCCCGGATGGGCAGGACGGCGCCGGTTTCGTTGCACACCGCCATCAAACTGACCACCGCCGTATCGGGGCGCAGGGCAGCCCGGATGGCCTCGGCGGAAACACTGCCGTCCATTTCGGGGGCAACCAGCGTCACCTCAAAGCCCTGATTCTGCAGGGCTTTCAAGGTGTTCAGAGTAGCGTCGTGCTCGATCTGAGTGGACACGATGTGCTTGCCCAGATGCTTGTTCTTGAGCACTGCCCCCCGGAGGGCGGTGTTGGTGCTCTCGCTGCCGCCGGAGGTGAAGGTCACGCAGGCGGGCTTGCAACCAAGGGTTGCCGCCACCTTTTTGCGGCTGTCATCCAGCACGCTTCGTGCGGCTGTTCCCCGCGCGTGCAGCGAGCCGGGGTTGCCGTAGTTGTCCATGGCGGCAATGGCCGCCTCCCGGGCGCAGGGCAGGACGGCCGTGGTGGCGGCGTTGTCCAGATAATGTTCCATTAGAATTTCGCGCCTTTCAGTTCCACGGCGCGGTTAAAGACCAGATGCTCGGGGGTGCTGTCCTTGCTGTCCACGGCGAAATAGCCCTGACGCAGGAACTGGAAGTCGGCGGGAGCCGCCACGCCCTTGAGGGAAGCCTCCACCTTACAGCCCTTGAGGATCTCCAGAGAATCGGGATTGATGCAGTTGAGGAAACCGCCCTCGGCATTGTCGGGATCGGCCTCGGTAAACAGGTTGTTGTAGATGCGCACCTCGGCGTCCACGGCGGTGGCAGCATCCACCCAATGGAGGGTAGCGCCCTTGACCTTGCGGCCGTCGGCGGGGTCGCCGCCACGGGACTGGGGATCGTAGGTGGCGTAAATTTCAACGATGTTGCCCTCTTCATCCTTCTTGCAGCCGGTGCAGGTGATGAGGTAGGCGCCCTTCAGACGGCACTCGGGGCCGCCGGGATAGAGGCGCTTGTACTTGGGCACGGGGGTCTCCAGGAAGTCGTCGGCCTCCACGTACACTTCACGGGAGAAGGTAACGGTGTGGGTGCCTTCCTCGGGATGGACGGGGTTGTTTTCCACTTCCATGGTCTCGGACTGACCCTCGGGATAGTTGGTGATGACCATCTTCACAGGGCGCAGAACGGCCATGACGCGCTTGGCGTGCTCGTTCAGATCCTCACGCAGGCAGTGCTCCAGGAAGCCGTACTCCACGGTGGAGGACACCTTTGCAACGCCGATGCGCTCGCAGAAATTGCGGATGGCGGTGGGGGTGTAGCCACGGCGGCGCAGGCCGCACAGGGTGGGCATACGGGGATCGTCCCAGCCGCTCACATGACCCTCTTCCACCAGCTGGCGGAGCTTGCGCTTGGACATGACGGTGTGGTCGATGCCCAGACGGGCAAACTCGATCTGGCGGGGCTTGTGATAGGGAATGGGCACATTGTTCACCACCCAGTCGTACAGGGGGCGGTGATTCTCAAACTCCAGAGAGCACAGGCTGTGGGTGATGCCCTCCAGGGCGTCCTGGATGGGGTGGGCAAAGTCGTACATGGGGTAGATGCACCACTTGTCGCCCTGACGGTGATGGTGCATATGGCGGATGCGGTAGATGACCGGGTC
>CAZVRM010000267.1:0-2572 GCA_964629605.1 uncultured Oscillospiraceae bacterium | reverse complement strand
GATCGTGGTTGCCGAAGGCGCGGCAACGGCGGACGAAGTGGCCCGGGTCATCAAGGAGGCCACGGATCTGGATCCCCGTGTCACCGTGCTGGGTCACATCCAGCGGGGCGGAACTCCCACCGGCCGTGACCGCGTGGCGGCTACCAAGATGGGCTATCTGGCGGTGAAGCTGCTGACGGAGGGAAAGACCAACCGCATCGTCTGCACCAAGGACGGCGGCTTTACCGATATCGACATGGACGAGGGTCTGGCTGCCAGAAAGACCATGCAGACCATCGAAACCGATGTCCTGTCCGCCATGACCGGAATCTGATAGACCCTAGTATGAAAAACACCCGTCTGCCAAAACAACGGCAGGCGGGCATTTTTCTGTAGGGACCGGCCTCCCGGATGGTCCGCTGGGGAAATCTTCCTCGCTTTGCCCAACTGCACAAAAGCGGGTATCCTCCAGCTGCCGGACCGTCGGGGACGCCGGTCCCTACAGATGGATATTCGGCTTGCTTTTTTTTCTCTTTCGTGCTAAAATGTTACGATAAGAAATCTATCCATCGGGAGGTGAGGATTTGCGGCGGTTTGTAACGGTTTTGGCTGTTTTGGTTTTGATGATAGGCGTGCTGGCTTTGCCGGTTTCGGCGGAGAGCGCGGCATCCAGCGTGGATATCCGGGCTTCCGTCACCAGCGAAGGTGACGCACTGGTCACGATGAACGTGACGCTGCGGTTGGAGACGCCAACCACCGGTCTGCAATTTCCCTTGCCGTTGAATGCCAAGGGCATCACCATGAACGGCATGAATGTATCCACCACCAAATCCTCCGCAGCCACGCTGGTGGATTTGAGCCGCATTACCGACAATGTGGTGGGTGAATATTCCCTGATGTTTGACTACTCCATCCCGCAGGCGGTCAAGGTAGACGATGCGCTGGATGCCGTGAAGATCAACGGCAAGCGCCAGATCGTGCTGACGCTGCCGCTGCTCAATGGCTTTGCCTACTCGGTGGAAAATCTGAGCTTTGTCATCACCATGCCCGGCAACCTGCTGACGGAGGATCCCAAATTTACCAGCATCTACCGGCAGGAGAGCATTGCTTCCGACCTGATCATGCAGCCCATTTCCGGCAGCCAGATCATCGGCGCCAGCAAGACGGTGCTCAATGACCGGGAAGGCATCACCATGACCATGGTGGTGCGGGACGAGATGTTCCCCACGGTCAGCACCTATGTCCGGGAAGGCAACCCGGAGCTGCCATACATCATCCTGTTTGGGGTGTTGGCACTGGTGTATTGGCTGCTGTTCCTGCGCACCATGCCGCTGCGCCGGGTTCGCTCCTCCACTGCGCCCGAGGGCATCACCGCCGGTGAGCTGGGCTGCCGCCTGACCCTGAGCGGCGGCGATCTGACCATGATGGTCTTCTCTTGGGCCCAGCTGGGCTACATCCTCATCCACATGGACGGCGATGGCCGGGTCATGCTTCACAAACGGATGGAGATGGGCAACGAGCGCAACCAATTTGAAAACAAAACCTTCCGGGCCCTCTTTGGCCAGCGCCGGATGGTGGATGCCACCGGCATGACCTACGCCCGGCTGTGCCGCCGGGTGGCGGAGATCGTGCCCAACGAACGGAATATGTATAAGGGCAATTCCGGCAATGTCAAGCTCTTCCGGTTCATCGCCTGCATTTCCCAGATCCTCTGCGGTGTGTGCGTGGCGCTGAATATGAATGTGCCCTTTGCCTTCCAGATCATCCTTGCCATTGTGCTGGCGGTGTTCGGCGCGGTATCCGGATGGCTGATACACGATATCGCCTACCGGAACCATCTGCGCGGTAAGACCTCGGTTTATATTGGCCTTGTGTGCATCCTGATTTGGATCGTGCTGGGCGTCATCGCCGGGCAGGTCTGGATCCCGCTGGGATGCAGCATCGGGCAGATGCTCATTGGCTATCTGGCTGCCTACGGCGGCCGCCGCAGCGATCTGGGCCGGCACGATGCCGCACAGGTGCTGGGCCTGCGCGCCTACCTGAAGCATCTGAAAAACGGCGACATCAACCGCCTGATGCTGAACGACCCGGATTATTACTTCAATATGGCGCCCTATGCACTGGCGATGGGCATTATCAATCCCTATTCCAAGGCCTTCGGCCGGCGCATGCTGGATCAGTGCCCCTACATCGTCAGCCGTGTCAGCGGCAAGCGCACCGCGGAGGAATGGGGCCACCTGATGGCGGATGTGGCGGACCTGATGGATCTGCGCTCCCGTCAGCTGCAGGTGGAAAAGTGGATCACACCCCCCAAGATCCACATCGATATTTCCTCCAAACCCAAGAAGCAGGCCCCCAAGAAGACGACCCAGCCCAAGCCCCAGCCGAAAAACCAGCGTCCCCCTCAGAAAAAACGCAATCCCCCAACCAAATAAAGAACGGGCGTGCTGCATTACCGGCAGCACGCCCGAAATCATTTCCATAACCGCCCATTGGGGCGATTTCACCCGGCGGTAAGCCGGATTTCACACGTTACAGACGTATTTCACTCGCCCAAAAGGCGAATTTCACTGTGGCTGCTGCGTTTGCGGCA
>CAZVRM010000266.1:0-2580 GCA_964629605.1 uncultured Oscillospiraceae bacterium | reverse complement strand
CACAAGTGGCACGATAAAATGGCCAAAGGCCATTTTATCAAGAATTAGTATGAGGGCCACAAAATACATCACCAAATATCCCCGCCGCTGCGGGACTCCGCAGGCAATGTTACCTGTGCCGGCGGTGTAAAAAGAAATGAGGGTAAAAAGATGCTGAAATATACTGTGCGTCGCTTCTTTGAAATGCTGCTGACGCTGTTTATCATTGCGACTGCCACTTTCTTCCTTCTGGAAGCGGTTCCCGGCGACCCTCTGCTGGAACGTGTGGAGCGGCTGCCGGAGGCGGTTGCCCAAAATATGTACCACAAATACGGTCTGGATAAGCCCACCATGGAGCGCTACGTCATCACCATGACCGGTATGCTCAAGGGTGATTTCGGCGAATCTGTGCGTATGCCCGGCTATGACATTCAGGCCCTTCTGGATGAAACACTGGCCCCTTCCGCCCGTTTGGGCATTCAAAGCATTCTGGTAGGCGTCACCTTCGGACTCCTATTGGGTATCATCGCCGCCATGTTCAAAGGAACTTGGCTGGATTATATCATCGTGTTCTTCTCGGTGCTGCTGATCTCCGTGCCAACGCTGATCTTTGGTCTGCTGCTGCAAAAATATGTGGCAGGCGAATGGGGTCTGTTCCCCATCATCGGCTGGCCCAAGGGTGAGGACCTGTGGTTTGGCGGCTGGGAATATACGGTGCTTCCCACGTTGAGCGGCTGCTTCAGCTATGTGGCAACCTACTCCCGTCTGCTGAAAACCTCCATGCTGGATGTGATCAATCAGGATTACGTTCTGGCTGCCCGGGCCAAGGGTCTCAGCGAGGTGCAGATCGTCCGCAGCCACATTCTGCGCAACGCCTTTATCCCCATCATCACAGTGCTGCCCATGAGCGTGGCATTTGCGCTGACTGGTTCCTTCTTCATTGAGAAAATTTATTCCATTCCCGGTTTCGGCCGTTACTTCATTGAGTCTATCCAGTCCCGTGACCTTTCCATCGTCCTCGGTCAGACGGTGCTGATGGCAGCGATGTACGTAAGCGTCGTATTCCTTGTGGATATTCTATATACGGTCGTGGATCCCCGGATCCGTGTCGGCGGAAAGTCTTGAGGGCAGTCATATGGAAAACGTAAAGAATCTCCGGTTCCAGATCGTCGGTTGTGAAGATACCGACAAGGAGGCCATCGTTCGCCCCACCATTACCTACGCCCAAGACGCATGGCGCCGTCTGCGCAAGAATCCCATCGCCATGGGTGCCATAGTGGTGCTGGTCCTGCTGGCGCTGATGGCAGTGTTCGGCCCCACGCTGTGCGGTCAGGATTACACCGCGCAGAGCATCATGAACAAAAATCAGCTGCCCAGTGCGGAGCATTGGTTCGGCACCGACTCTTTGGGCCGTGACCTGTTTGCCCGTACCTGCATTGGTGCCCGTGTGTCGCTGCTTGTGGCTCTGTGCTGCACCTGCGTGCAGATCGTGGTGGGCAGTATCTATGGCGGCATCATGGCCTATTTCGGCGGCAAAGTGGATGCCATCATGATGCGCATCATCGAGGTGCTCATGTCTCTGCCCTATCTGCTGGTGGTCATCATCGTCATGCTGGTTCTGGGCAACAGCATTTTCGGATTGCTGGTGGCCCTGTGCGTCACCTCTTGGTGCAATACTGCCCGCGCTGTCCGCGGTGTGGTTCTGCAGCTGAAAACTTCCGAGTACGTGATGGCAGCCCGGACGCTGGGCGCCTCCCCTGCCCGGATCATTGCCAAGCATCTGCTGCCCAACACGATGAGCATCCTGATCCTGAACACCGCCACCTCCATCCCCAACTATATTTTTCAGGAGTCTACCCTGAGTTTTCTGGGTATGGGCCTGCAGCCGCCGGATACCTCTCTGGGTGTTCTGATCTCCTTGGGTCAGGCAGCCATGGAGTTTTACCCCTCCCAGCTGGTGTTCCCTGCCGTCATTCTGGTGCTGATCGTGCTGAGCTTCAATCTGCTGGGTGATGGTCTGCGGGATGCACTGGATCCCAAGCTGAGAAAGTGAGGATACCATGGCTGAAAAAATCTTAGAAGTCAAAGACCTGCGGGTCTCCTATTACACCTACGCCGGTGAGGTGCAGTCTGTCCGCGGCATCAGCTTTGATGTGGAACGGGGCGAAACCGTCGCCATCGTCGGCGAATCCGGCTGCGGCAAGAGCGTTACCGCAAAATCCATTATGGGTTTGATCGCCAAACCCGGTAAAATCAAGGAAGACTCCCAGATCCTTTACGACGGTCAGGACATTCTCAAGCTGAGCAAGAAAGAAATGCGGGCCTACCGCGGCGCAGAATGCGCCATGATCTTCCAAGATGCCCTGACCAGTCTGGATCCCACCATGAAGGTGGGCAAACAGATCGCAGAGGTCCTCCGTGTTCACGGCAGAGCAACCAAAGCAGAGGCCAATGAAAAGGCTGTGGAACTGCTGCGCAAGGTCGGCATCCCCAATCCGGAACGCCGTGCGCAGGAATATCCGCACCAGTTCTCCGGCGGTATGCGCCAGCGTGCCATGATCGCCTCGGCATTGGCCTGCGACCCGAAGCTGCTGATCGCTG
>CAZVRM010000265.1:0-2583 GCA_964629605.1 uncultured Oscillospiraceae bacterium | reverse complement strand
AGCGCGGAACCAAATTGTCGAAAAGAACCCAGCGAAGCGGTTCTTTGACAGTCTCTGCGGCAGGGGAGACCCTGCCGCTGTTCTTTTGCTCGACATTTCTGTACTTTCTGTTATAATGGAAGAAAGCCTTTTGCAAAAGAAGGTGATCCAATGAAAAAACTTGCGCCCTTTCTGGTGATCCTCGCCGGATGCCTTTGGGGAACCATGGGCATTTTTGTGCGGCACCTGAATGCCATCGGCCTGCAGTCCATGGAGATCGTGGAGGCGCGCTCGGTACTGACGGTGGCGGGAATGTTCGCTGCGCTGGCAATTTTCCGCCGTGATTTACTAAGAGTCAGGGTGAAAGACCTGTGGGTTTTCGCCGGCGGCGGTATCGTCAGCATCATCCTGTTCAACTTCTGCTATTTCCAGACCATTCAGCTGGCGTCCCTGTCCACGGCGGCTATTTTGCTCTACACCTCGCCGGTGTTCGTGCTGCTGCTGTCGGTGCCGCTGTTCGGCGAAAAGCTCACCCGTAAAAAGCTTTTATGCCTTGCCATGGCTTTCATAGGCTGTGCGTTGGCCAGCGGTATGGCATCCGGCGGCATGGCGCTGTCACCCCAGATCCTGCTGTTCGGACTGGGCTCGGGCTTTGGCTACGGCCTTTACAGCATTTTCTCCCGGTTCGCCCTCCAGCGGGGCTATCACCCCATCACCATCACTGCCTATATTTTTCTGTTCGGCGCACTGGGCGGCATTCCCCTCACCGATTTCGGGCAGATCGCCCGGGTGGTGAGCGGCGCGTGGGGCAATCTGGGGTATCTGGTGATTTACACACTGGTGACTACCATCGTGCCGTACATTTCCTACACCACCGGTCTGCAGCAGGTGGAAAACGGCGTTGCCGCCGTGCTGGCCTGTATCGAGCCGGTGATGGCCACCGTTTTTGGTATTTTTGTCTTTTCGGAAATGCCCAGTCTGTCCGGCTGGCTGGGTATTTTTCTGGTGCTGATCGCACTGACGATTTTGAATTTACAGCCGAAAAAAGAACAAACGGAGGAAAACTTATGAACATCAGACACGCAACCATGGCCGATCTGGATATTTTGGATCAGATCGAGCAGATCTGCTTTCCCCCTGCCGAGGCGGCATCCCGCAAGTCGCTGGAAGGCCGCTTGAAGGTTTATCCCGACTATTTCTGGCTGCTGGAGGACGAGGGTCAGGTGGTGAGCTTCGTCAACGGCATGGTCAGTGACCTGCCCGACCTGTGCGACGAAATGTTTGACGATCCCCATATGCACAACGATCAGGGTGCGTGGCAGATGATCTTCGGCGTGGACACCATTCCCGCCCGCCAAAAGCAGGGCTGCGCCGGACGGGTTCTGGAGCAGGTGGTGGCCGATGCAAAAGCCCAGGGTCGCAAGGGTCTGGTGCTCACCTGCAAGGAGCATCTGGTGCACTATTACGCCAAATTCGGCTTCGTCAGCGAGGGCGTGTCCCAGTCGGAGCACGGCGGTGCACTGTGGTATCAGATGCGGGTGACCTTCTGAAAGCAGCAAAGGGCCTGCTGAAAAATGCAACCTGTCATTGCGAACCGTTCTGCCGAACGGTGTGGCAATCCGTTTTCCTTTGGAGGAGATTACGGATTCCCACGCCAGTGTGATCACTGGCTCGGAATGACACAGGGTGTGCGCATTTTTCAGCAGGCCCTTTTTGTATTACAATAGTTTCTGCAAATCCTCGTCTGCCAAGGCTGCGTCCAGAATGGACAGCAGCTTTTTTTCTTTTTTATCCAGTTCCAGCTGGGCAAACAGGTCGGGACGGCGCTCCCGGGTGAGATACAGTGCCTGCAGCCGCCGCCATTTCTGGATGTTTTCGTGGTTGCCCGACAGCAAAACCTGCGGCACGGGCATATCCCGCCACACCTCCGGGCGGGTGTACTGGGGACATTCCAGCACGCCGCTCCAGTGGCTCTCGTCCTCAAAGCTGGCGGTTTCGGCCAGCACACCGGGCACCATGCGACAGACGGCATCGGTGATGACCATGGCGGCCAGCTCGCCGCCGGTGAGCACAAAGTCACCGATGGACAGTTCCTCGTCGATGCAGGCATCCACAAACCTGCGGTCAACGCCCTCGTAGTGACCGCAGACCAGAATCACGTGCTCCCGGGCCAGCAGCTCCCGGGCTTTTGCCTGATCAAACCGGGCTCCGGCAGGGCTCATGAGGATGGTGTGTACCTTTTTGCCCTCCTGCACATCCTCCAGACAGCGGGCCAGCGGCTCGCACTGCATGACCATGCCCTGACCGCCGCCGTAAGGATAATCGTCGGTGCGGCGGCGCTTGTCGGGGGAATAGTCCCGGATGTGGTGGCAGCGGATGTCGATGAGCCCGGCCTCCCGACCACGGCCGATGATGCTCTCGCTGAGGGCATGATCCACCATCTCGGGGAACAGGGTCAGAATGTCAATTCTCATGGGGCAGCATCCCTTCGATGGTGCGAAGCGTCAGTACCTTTTTCTCCAGATCCACGCCCTGATGGAAGGGGGCGACGGCAGGGATCATGGCCTCCTGTCCGTCGCAGTCGATCACATAGACCATAGAGGC
>CAZVRM010000264.1:0-2587 GCA_964629605.1 uncultured Oscillospiraceae bacterium | reverse complement strand
TGAAGTGGTCACCTTGACCGTGACGCCCAACGAGGGCAGCCGTCTCCAGCAGAAAGATGGCATTGAGGGCACTTATTGGTTTGACGGGATTTCCGGTGTTTATTATCTGGAATTCACAAAGGTAAAGGACAATACCTACACATTTGTGATGCCCCATGCAAATGTAAGGATTCGTGTTTGTTTTGAAATCACCCCCGGTGTTGCTCCCGGCGGCAAGGTTGTGGATAACGACACGCTGATCGAAGCGCTGGGCGGCTCTGAAAATGCGGTTCTGAACGACGACACCGGCGCGGTTCAGCTGCTGCGGACTGTGGAGCTCCTTGATTCCATCCTTGTGGCTCCCGAGCAGCTGACAGAGTTTGTCCTGGATCTGAATGGCAACCGAATCATTGTTGTGAAAAAAAACGAGAATGTCGGGTCGGGCGCCATCGTGCTCCATCAGAATGGTCTTGCCCGGTTCACGCTGACCAATAATATTGATGGCGGCGGTATTGTGACAGATGGCGAGGTGCGGGATTATTTCCACATGATCTGGGTGCGGGGCGGCAGCCTGACGGTGGAAGGCAAATCCGAGATTGCCATTGTGACTGCTTATTCGCCCGTCAAGCGCACCAGCTCCGGTATTTTTGTTGCCGGCGGCGAGGCAACCCTGGACAATCTGCGGATCGAAGCACAGCTGGCCAGTGATGCACTGCACCTCTTCGGTGGTACCACAACCATTCTGGGCGGTATGTACTATGGCGGCATGGATTACTACAACCAGTATCGGAACCAGCAGACCAGTGGATTGAATTTGTTGGGTGGCTACGAGGATTACAGCTGGATCAACAGCAGCACACTGGGCGGCAGTGCCATCCGGGTGACCGGCCGTGCAACGGTTAAGATCGAGAAGGCCTATGCCTTTGGCGGTGCGCACGGCGCAGCATTGCATATTGACAATAGGGTCAGCACAGAATATCCTTGTACGGTCGATGTTTGGGGCGGCGGCTTTTATGCGGATGCCGGTAAGGGTCTTTTGGTGGAATCCGGAGATGCCGACGTGACCCTGCACTACGGTATATTCCGGGGCGGCGATGCGCCCTATGGCTACTATTCCATGGATGTCACCAATTATGGCTGTATTGCAGATTATCTGGCTCCCGACCGCAAGGTGGAGAATCTGGAGCGTTATGTAGGCTATGTTGACGGCGAAAATATTTACGCAGAAATCGCGGCGGAAGACCTGCAGAGCAGCTATCTCTACGCCAATGTGAGGATCGTCGATGGCCCCATTGGCGATATGAACAACCAGATGGAAGATCTTGTTAAAGCTGGATCCGAGGAAATTCAAGCAGCGGTTGAAGAACTTGATACACAGACCTTGAAACAGGCGTTGATCGCAGCCCCCACCGAGAACAAGGATGGCGAAACCGTCAGCGCAGCCAAGACCCTGCAGGAATTGGAAGAAAAGGTAAAGTTGAGCACCGGCGTGACCACTGCTGTGGAAACCAAGAACGAGGCAGCCAAACTCTTTGGTGAAGGTGCCAGCGTGGTGGGTGCTGCCTTTAACGCAGCAGAAGAGACAAGCGAGGTTACGCTCTCCATTAGTGTTGCTGAAAACGCTGCACCCGTCGATGACAAGTACAGCGGCGGCATCCGCCTTTCCATGGAGTTGGTAGGCGCAAAAGATACAGACGAAGCAGCAACCGGCCAGCAGCTTGCTGTTCCCGTTCTGATTGTTCTGCCTTTGCCGGAAACTGTGAACCCCGCACTGATCACTGTGCTGCACCATGACGGGTCGGACTGGGAAGAACTGGAGCGCCGTGTGTATCAGGATCAGGAAGGAAAGTGGTTTATTTCCTTCGCCACCGATAGCTTCAGCAATTATGCCCTGACCCACAATCTGTCTGCAAGCAAGGATGGACAGACCATTTCTGTGACATTGGAGATTGACGAAGGCATCGGTGGGGACGTTCAGTTCCTGTGCGCTGTGTATAGCCGGCAGGGGCAGATGCTGGGCGTGGCTCCCGTGAATGCTGCGGGGAATACCGACATCGAGCTTGGCGATAAGGCGGCACAAGCTTATGAAGTGAAGGTCTTTACTGTTTCGGCAGACGGCTCCTGGAAGCCGCTGTTCGGCGAAGAAGCCATTCTTTTGGGAAATGTTGCCAACTAAACGAAATACTTTTTAACGCAAAAACCGGGATCGATCATGATCCGCTGGTGGTGGATGCAGAGAAATTTGCACCGCTGACAGCGGCAATGGAGAAGCCTGCCCAATAACAAAACAACGGAACAGATGCACAAAGGCTCCGGACGTCAAAACGACGATCCGGAGCCTTTTGCAATGTGATTGACTTTGTAAAGATGCAGGCGGAAAACGGTGGGCGAACGGTTTTCGTGGTCTGACGTTCCTTCTGTGTTTAATCGCGAATCTGTGTCACCTGATAGCCAAGCTTTTCCACGGTTTCTTTCAGCAGTTCGTTGGAAATTTCCTTGCTGTAAGACACCGTGGCGGTTTTCTTCTTCCAGCTGACCTTGCAGGCAACATTTTCCAGTCGGTTCAGGGCGTTTTCCACACGGATCTCGCAGTTTTCGCAGTGCATTC
>CAZVRM010000263.1:0-2617 GCA_964629605.1 uncultured Oscillospiraceae bacterium | reverse complement strand
CATGAATGGTGTCGATGGTGTCGCTGCCCTTGGAATGGATGAAGGACAGCGCCTCGCCGCCGTTGTCGGAAAAGATTTTTTTGACGGTAAAGGCGGCAGATACCTCGTTGCGCTGATACATGGTCTGGTTGGCGATGAAACGGTTCATCTTGGGTCGCAGGGTGATGGTTTTCAGAAGAGCGGTCACCATCACCTGAAACAGGTTATAGGCATAAGCCGGGTTGTCCTGATTCTTTTTTGCCAGATAGGCGTTGATGGCGCTCAGGTCGATCCGCTCGCTGATGAAGGCCTCGTTGTCGCAGCGGTTGGGGTACATCAGCGGCATGATGCAGTGCATAGAGCTGATTTTGGTCAGCCGCGTGCCGTCCTTCCGGTCACCGAATCTTTTTCCCATGGTTATTCTCCTTGTTTTAAACGAACTGGTATCGACAGTATACAACAACAATATCCACGGAGTCAATCACAAGGGCTGTCGCAGCAGTTGAAATCGGTGGTTTGATAGCCCAGCAGCTGGGCGGTCATGTCCTGGCCGTAGTTACGGCGAAAGTCCTCCAGCACGGCCTGTGCAGCCTGCAGACCTTCATTGCCGAAAATGGCGGCAGACACCTCCCGGAAGCTCCAGTACAGATGCCCGCAGTGATAGGCAAAGTCCCGCAGTCCGGCAGGGTGCTTGCCCCGGTCACCGCCCTCGCCCATGGAGCCGGAGGTCAACCGATGGATGCAGCAGGCGTGGGTGTGGAGGGTCTGCTCCACCACATAGCCCAGCGCGGGGTTGAAGCCCATGGAAATGGCGCTGTCCAGCACCCGGCAATACTCCCGCCCGGCCTCTTCCATGCCCATTTCCACAAACTGTGCGTGCCAGGGGCAGCGGGTGATCTTCAGGGAGCCGTCTGGCTGAAGGGCCGACTGGTTGTGGGCATCCAGTGCCTTCATCTCTGCCGAAGGTACCCATTCCCCGTAATAATTGTAGCTGGCCTGGGTCAGAGGCTGCCCGTCCCGGATGGCACGCTGCGCCATCCGCCGTCCCCGCTGAATGGCATAGTGCCGGGTGGCGTGGACAAAGGCCTCCTTGCCCCGGTCGCCAAAGGCGCGGGTCAGATGTTCATAGTATTTTGCCGCCAGCCAGGCGTGTACCTTTTCATGAAAGCCCATAAGCGCCTCCGTTTTAATACATAATGACGGCGCGGACAGGGCAGACCGGGCTGCAATAGCCACAGGTGAGACATTTGCTTTGATCCACCTGCGCCAGACCGTTTTCTCCCCAGAAAATCGCACCTGCCGGACAGGCGGCCTTGCAGGAGCCGCAGCCCTCGCAGTCCTCCTGGTTGATATAGACCTTCTTTTTGGATACATCGGGGTTGTAATCGGCGGGCATACTGCCCTCCAGATAGGCCAGCAGGTCGTCTACCTCGGAGGTCTTGCCAAAGCCGATCATCACCGAATCAATGTCCGGCTGGGCGAAGATAAAGTCCAGCGCCTGCTGATAGTTGGCGGTGAGACTGCCGCCGCCGAAGGCCTTCATGGAAAAAACGCCCTTTCCCGCAGCGCGGCAGGCATGAATGGCCTCCAGCATTTCCTCCCGGGTGGCAAACTGATTTCCCTTGCGGATGCCCAGTCCGGCGTAATTGATGAGGGGAAAGACCACGTCCAGCGCCTCCATGTCAGCCGCCGCACGGGTGATGTCCACATGGTGGGTGGAAAGGCCGATGGCGCACACCAGCCCCCGGGCTTTGGCGTCCATCAGCGCCTGCCATGCCCCCGCGCGCTCTTCCAGCTGACCGGAGCGCACCTCATGCATGAGGAAAATGTCCGCCGGACGGCCAAGCTCCCGCCGCGCTTCTGCAATGGCCTCCATCATACCCTCATAATCGCTGCACAGGGACTTGGAGCAGATGATCACGTTGTCAAAATTGCCCCCCTCCAGCGCCTTGCGGATATAAGGATAGGTGCGGTAATACTGGGCGGTGTCCACAAAGTTGAAGCCCCGCTCCAGCGCATAACGCAAAACGGCAGCCCCTTCCTCCACCGGCAGCGCCAGCTGGCTGGGGCCCATGGGCAGCACGCCAAACCCGGCGCGGCTCACCCGGATGCCGGTATTTCCTAAAATGGTCTGTTTCATCATATTAAAACCTCTGTATGGTCACTGGGCGTCGATTTGCTCCTTCAGCTCGGTGAGATACATCCAACGCTCCATTTTCTGCTCCAGAAGTGCCTCCAGCTCGGCCTGCTGCGCCTGCAAGGCCTGCAGCTTTATATAATCGCTGCCGCAGTCGTTTTGCTGGCTGATACACTGGGCGATCTGCTCCTCCAGTCCGGCGATCTCGCCGTCGATGGCTGCAAACTCCCGCTCTTCCTTATAGGAGAACTTCAGCTTCTGCTTTTTGGCCCGTTCGGGGGCGGGCTTGGGGGAAACCGCCTTGACGGGGGCTTCTTCGGGCTCCCGGTTTGCGTTCCAGTCCGACCAGTTGCCGGGGTACTGGCGCACCTGGCCGTCGCCCCGGACTTCAAAGATGAAGTCGGACATTTTGTCCAGGAAAAACCGGTCGTGGGACACGGTGACCACCGGCCCGGGGAAGCCCTGCAGGTAGTCCTCCAGAATGGACAGGGTCAGAATGTC
>CAZVRM010000262.1:0-2624 GCA_964629605.1 uncultured Oscillospiraceae bacterium | reverse complement strand
AACTAACCCTTAGGAGGGGTTTATTATATCCATTTAACTAAGGAGGCGGGTACTATTTTATTATAGCGTGGATGAAGGTTGCCGTCAAGGGGGCGAAATAGGGCAGTTTTCGCCTTGATTTGGCGAAAAATCCGGGTATAATATAAGAAAAAGCACAGGGAGGACGATTTTATGGAAAAGATCGTTTTGCGATACCGGAAAAAGGGCTATACCCAGACGCAGCTGGAGGCCGCGGCACAGGCTTTTGCACAGGCCAAGGGGCTCTCTGACGCCAATATGCAGATCTACAATGATTTTGAGGAGATCACCGTTTTTGGCACCGACAGTGACGGCAAGCAGGCGGAAGTGACCATGCCTTTTTCTCAGCTGGAGAAATGGGTCAAGGCGTGATCGAGCTGCAGCCCTATCAGTCCGGTGAGGCGGCGGCATTGGCAGACCTGTTTTACCGGACGGTGCACACCGTTTGCCTGGGAGATTATACCCAGGAGCAGGTAAATGTGTGGGCTGATGGAACGGTGGATTTAGCGGCATGGGAGCGATCCTTTTTGCTGCATTACACATTGGTGGCACGTATCGGCGGCGAAATTGCGGGCTTTGCCGATCTGGATGGAGATTATCTGGATCGGCTGTATGTGCACAAGGATCATCAGCGCAGGGGCGTTGCCGCAGCGCTGGCACAGGCCATTGAGCAGGAGGCTGAAAGCCGGGGGGCTGGGAGCATTGTTACCCACGCGTCCATCACCGCAAGACCGTTTTTTGAGAAGCGGGGTTATCGGGTGATCCGGGGGCAGCAGGTGGAGCGCAAAGGCATTCTGCTGACCAATTTTGTCATGGAGAAGGCGCTGCGGGCCAACGGTTGACAAATAGAATAAAAGCGGTATAATAAGACCATCGCACAAGCGATTTTTAGAGTATCACAAGATACTGTTTCCTCTCAAGGGGGAAATGGTATCTTTTTTGCTTTTTTGGAGGATTATTTATGAATCATTCGGTAAAAAAACTGGTATATTCCGCCATGTGTCTGGCATTGTGTCTGGTGCTGCCCTTTTTGACCGGACAGATCCCGGAGGTGGGATCTATGCTGCTGCCTATGCACATCCCTGTGCTGCTGTGCGGCTTTTTGTGCGGTGCAGGCTGGGGCGCGGTGGTAGGTTTTACCGCTCCGCTGCTGCGGCACCTGCTCTTTTCCATGCCGCCCATGCCCGGCTGTATCAGCATGGCCTTCGAGCTGGCTGCCTATGGATTGCTGGTAGGCTTGCTCTATAAGCGGCTGGGGCGGGGCATGAAAGGGATTTATGGCAGCCTGCTGTGCGCCATGGTCATTGGACGGCTGGTGTGGGGTGCAGCACAGATGTGTATTATGGGGCTGAACGGCGGCAGCTTCCCGCTGAGCGCCTTTGTTGCAGGTGCGGTGACCTCGGCCATCCCGGGCATCGTGCTGCAACTGGTGCTGGTACCGCTGCTGGTACGAGCGCTGGAAAAGGCAAGAGTGAAAGCGGAATAAAGACTGGACAATCCAACGGCGAGAGAGATCTCGCCGTTTTTTGTTTTGCGCGGAGATTTCGTTGGGAAGAGTTCATTGTTGATTTCCGTTTTGAGGGACTATCATAGGGCCATCACTTTTGAAGGAGGAATTACCCCTATGGCAATCGATTACGCAAAGAAGTATCAGAAATTCATCGACGAGGAGCTGGCTGCCTGCTCCGCCACCGAATGGATGGCGGCCGGCGCCGGTCAGGTCCGCTACGGTGAAGGTAAGGAGGTGGAGATCAACACTCTGAAGACCACCGGACTGGGCGACTATGACAGCACCAAGACCGATGGCACCGCCTATCCCAACGGCGCTGTTACCAGCACCTGGGCCTCTCATACGCTGCAGATGGATCGTGGCGTGAAGTTTGCGCTGGATCATAGCGCTCCCGAGGATGTGAACTTCCCCGCTACCGTGGAGAATGTTATCCGTGAGTTTGCCAAGAGCCAGCTGGCAAAGGAGCAGGACAGCTACCGTATCAATAAGCTGTATACCGCAGTCAAGGGCAGCCTGAAGTATACCGGCACCCACGTCCTCACCTTTGATGGTGAAAACGATGACATCGTGGACAAGCTGTGCACGCTGACCCAGACTCTGGAGACTGACAGCGAGCGTACCGGCGGCTTTGTTGCACTGGTGGCATCCAACATGAAGAACGCGTTTCTGCGCGCTGCTGCCGACAACTTCAACAAGATCACCTTTGAACAGGAAATCGAGATCAACGGCATTCCCTATTCCCACGTGATGATGGTCAACGACCTGCCCTGTATCTTTGTTCCCGCCGGTCGTATGAAGACCAGTATCAGCATTCAGACCGGCCGCGATGACCAGACCAACGGCGGTATTATTGCAGGCGAGGAAGCCAAGGACATCTGTGCGGTTGTGGTTGCTCATGACGTTCCTCTGGCTATTTCCAAGGTGGACAGCCTGAAGCAGTTTAGCCCTGAGGAAAACCAGCTGTTCGATGGTACCGCCATCCAGGCTCGATACCTGTACGATCTGGTGATTCCCACCGACAAGCTGGCTTCTGTTGGCGCCCTGGTGGCTGCCTGATGAGCGCGGCCTTTGCTGAGGGCGGCAGACAGCGCATCCT
>CAZVRM010000261.1:0-2654 GCA_964629605.1 uncultured Oscillospiraceae bacterium | reverse complement strand
GCTCCGCCATGGGGTGCTCCATCTCATAGCCTTCCAGAAAAATGGTCTGCTCATAGTTATCGCCAACATAGATGTAGTCGCCGTGGTTCTGCATGGTGATGCCGAAGAGGAACAGCGGGTCATCCCCGGCGCTGTCCAGTGCATCCAGCAAATACCCGTACATCTCCCGGTCACTGACAAATTCCCGAACCAGATCCTGATAAGGGTAGTCCACATCAAAGGTCATCTTCTCAAAGCCCAGACGGGGATAGACCGCAGTCCGGTTCCAGCCGCTGGCAAAATAGGGATGGGTAGCAAAGGTCTGATAGCCATAGGACTGCATCACCTGAGCCAGTGAGAAGGTTGCATGATTGATATACTGCTGATACGGACAGGAACCGTTCGGAACGTTTGCCATGGTGAAGCTTGTCAGGAATTCAAACTCCGAATTAGCCGTGGTTCCGCCAAAAATAGAGGTCAGCGCATAGCCCCGGATGGTATTCTCCTCCAAGGTGTCCAGGAAGGGCGTCACCGGCTTATTGGTGCGCAGCGCACTGCCCAGAACTTCAAAATCCGCATAGGATTCGCTCATGACGACAATGATATTGGGCTTCTTCTGCTCTTCCGGGATCGGCATGTCCCAGCTATAAAGCTCCTCCAGCTCTGCCAGTGTCTCCTCCGAGTAATTCTCCGGTTCTTCTACAAAGCAGTCCCGCAGACCTACAGCAAAATTCAAAAGATAGCCATTTCGGGTCACCCCTTCATGGCTCCAGGTGTTCATGGTAATATTTCGGGAGCCATAGAGAAATACGCCCGTGCAGGCAAGGGTAGCCGCCAGTGCCGCCAGCCGCAGCCAGCGTCTGGGCATCAGCTGATCTGCCCTGGGCAATGTCCGAAGGGCAAACACCATCCACAGCCACAGGATCCAGCTGTAGGCCATTCCCTCCTGAATAACAAAGGTGTACTGCCCCACCACATTCATGGCCGTTCCGGCAGCAAGAATATCCAGAGGCTTCAGCAGATTACCCCGGAACTGGTACACAAAACCGTTGACAGTGGATAGAATCAGCAGCGGCAGGGAGGCCAGCACCACAGCACTCTTGATCTCACCCGTAATCACCAGACCTGCGCCATATACGGCCGCTGCACACAGGAAATTCATTAGGACCCGGTAAGCACCGATGTTCAGATAATTGGCATTGGTGATCATTTTGGTAGGAAGGAAGCAGGAAATAAAAATGCACACCACACCCCAGAAGGCATTCAGCAAAAAGGCGCTCAGGGAATGCTGGGGCTCCAGTTTAAAAAAGCCTGCAGCCAGAAACATGACCGCAAATACAAGGCCATCCACCCAGGAATACCAGATACAGCAGATCAGAAAAACCGCAGCAGCAAGACCGGCGCCGATCAGGCTGTGGCGTTTGGTTGTGGGAACAGCGGACAATGGGGTACGGATCTTCATGGAACAATCTCCTTAAGGGGCGGGAATTCGCAACGTGTCTCATTTATCTTTTAAATTTATCATAGAACCCCGCAAAATACAACAGAAAATCCCTTTGGTTCCTCTGCAAAAATCTCCCTGTACCAAAGCCGGGATTTCCAAAAAAGAAACATCCCGGCGTAAATACGCCGGGATGCCTGGGAATACGCTTTGCAATTGGGCCGGATCAGCGGATCTCCACTACTTTATAACCCATTTTCTCAACGGTTTCCTTCAGCAGCTCATCGGACAGTTCGGTGCTGTAGGATACCGTAGCGGTCTTCTTTTTCAGATTCACTTTGCATGCTGCGCCATCCAGCCGGTTCAGTGCATTCTCCACCCGAATCTCACAGTTTTCACAGCGCATACCTTCGATATGCATAATCTTTTCTCCCAGCTTCGGTTCCGTCAGCGTCTTCTTGCTTCGGATCGTGTTGCCGCCGCTGCCGCAGCAGCCGCCGCCCTTAAAATGCTTCTTGATACGCAGAACAGCAACGACAATAATAACAAGTAAAATACCGACAATGATATAGTTTTCCATCAAAAGGCTTCCTTTCGCGATTTAGTTAGTGGTTGCTAACAATAGTATAGCACAACGCTTCCGTCTTTGCAATCACTCTTCCCCGCTCTTTGCTCTGAAAAACAGCACCCAAAAGATATTCCCCAACCGTGGCTTTCTCGGTTGGGGAATTCTGATTAGGAGATAAATTCATTTTGTTTGCAACATCTGCATATCTGTAGGGGGCATTTCTTTGCAAGGGGACGAACAATGGTGGAACCAATACAGGGCCGGAGCTTGCTCCCGCCAACAAGAAATCTGAAAGGGTGAAGGATCAATTGGACGGGAATTGTGAGAGGTAAATTGGGGCAGAGGTAATTCAGTGAAGCGGGGGCAAGTTCCCGCCCTGCGTTGGCTTTCCATACATGCACCTCCCTCGGTTAGCTTACGATAACTTCAGAAGGAATTTTTAGTTAGCTTCTGCTAACTGCCATTATAATATACGATTCCCTTCCATTTGTCAAGGACTTTTTTCAATTATTTTCATGAAAAAAGCAGGCAGAGATTTCGTTTCTTCCGTGTGCAAATTCAATTTCGATCAGCCGGCACATTCCAGCTTTGCCTTCCAGACCGCATCCTGATCCAGGAACTCCTGCTTGGTGATTTCTCCATCTGTCCGCATTTCCAGAAGCATTT
>CAZVRM010000260.1:0-2699 GCA_964629605.1 uncultured Oscillospiraceae bacterium | reverse complement strand
ACCATGCCCTTCCACAAGGTGCCCCGGGCTGCCAACCGCCGCATCGACATCCTCTATGACTATACCGACGGCACCACCGCCTTTGACGATGTGGAAGATCCGCTGCCCTTTGATATCAATGCTCCCGTCATCGAGATCGGGGACGAGGATTTTGCTCTGTGGTATCGGGATGTGACGGAAGAACCTGAGAAATATCAGGGCAAAACCGTTCAGTTCAAGGGCCAGGTGGCAATGCTGCGGCGGAACAAGGACAATATGTTCGCTCCCGGCCGGTTCGTTATGACCTGCTGCGCTGACGATATCCAGTTCTGCGGCATTCCCTGCCATTATGCCAAGTCCAGGGAGCTGGAACCCCGTTCCTGGGTCATGGTGAAAGCCACTGTTTCCGCACAGAAGCATCCGCTGTACCACGGCGAATTAGGCCCGGTCCTGACGGCGGTTTCCGTCGAAAAGGCGGAAAAGGCTGAAGAAGATGTGGTGACATTCTGATAGACGAAAAAACGGCGCACGGTGGTGCGCCGTTTTTTTGGAGTGGGATCCTGTGAAAATAACAGATGCAAAATCCGCGGTGATATGTTATGATAGGATAAGATGTTGCAGCGCAGAAAACAACGATTTATTTCACTGAAATTTGGGAAGGTGTCTTCTATGTATCAGCCCCTTGCGGATCTGTTAAGACCCCAGACTCTGGACGAGGTTTATGGACAGGAGCATATTTTGGGAGAAGGCGCGGTGCTGCGCCGGCTCATCGATTCGGGGAATATCCCCAACATGATCTTCTACGGCCCCAGCGGCACAGGAAAGACCACGGTTGCCAATATCATCGCCAAGCAGACCAACCGGACGCTGTGCAAGCTCAACGCCACCACCGCGTCCACGGCGGATATCAAGGATATTGTGGCCCAGCTGGACACCTTTCTGGCGCCCAACGGGGTGCTGCTGTACCTGGACGAGATCCAGTCCTTCAATAAAAAGCAGCAGCAGAGCCTGCTGGAGCATATCGAAAACGGCAAGATCACTCTGATCGCATCCACCACGGAAAATCCCTATTTCTATGTATTCAATGCGATCCTCAGCCGCTCCACCATCTTTGAATTCAAGCAGATCGATACACCCGCTGCGCTACAGGCTATCCGCCGGGCGGTTGGTTATTTGCAGGAGCGCAACGGCTGCACAGCTGTGCCGGAGGAGGGCGCGCTGGAATACATTGCCGGATCCTGCGGCGGCGATATTCGCAAGGCGCTGAACGCTGTGGAGGTACTGTTCTCCGCCGGACAGATCTCCGAAGGGAAAATGCACATTTCTCTCGCGGACGCCAAGGCGGTCACTCAGAAAAGTGCCCTCCGGGCAGACCGGGACGGCGATAACTATTACGATCTCCTCTCCGCGCTGCAAAAGAGCATCCGTGGCTCTGATCCGGACGCGGCCTGCCATTATCTGGCCCGGCTTTTGGAGGCGGGGCAGATGCAGTCTGCCTGCCGGCGGCTGATGGTCATTGCGGCGGAGGATGTGGGCCTTGCGTATCCCCAGATCATTCCCATTGTCAATGCCTGTGTGGACATGGCCCTGAAGCTTGGTATGCCCGAAGCCCGGATCCCTCTGGGCGATGCCGCGGTTCTTATGGCAACCTCTCCCAAATCCAATTCCGGTCACATTGCGCTGGATGCAGCCCTTGCGGATGTGCGCAAAGGAAAGACCGGCGATTTCCCCCGGCATCTGCAAAATGTCCACGCCGATTCCTATACCATGGAGCGGGAGCAGGGTTACTTGTATCCGCATGATTTTCCCAACCATTGGGTGAAGCAGCAGTATCTGCCTGACGAACTGGTAGGTACCCGCTATTACGAATATGGCCCAAACAAACTGGAACAGTCTGCCAAGCAGTATTGGGATCAAATCAAGAAGTAGGAGGCACCTATGGATATTCGATTGAATGATATTCTGGTTATGAAGAAGCCCCATCCCTGTGGCGAGAAGCGCTGGCTTGTACTGCGTACCGGAGCAGATTTCCGCTTACGCTGCTTAGGCTGTGGACATGAACTGATGACTCCCCGGTTTAAAGCGGAGAAGAATATCCGCACCGTGGAACGGAAAGAAACGGAATGAGCCGCCTTGGGTCTGAAATCCCATATACCCTGCCGTAACTTGCGTTGGCCGCATCCCAAGGATGCGACCAACTTTTTTTATCCCCGGCGCTATACTTTGGGACAAGGAGGTGCGTAGGTTGCAGGTGTATCTGGATCTTGTGATGCTGCTGAACGTTGTGGTGGATTTTCTGTTGCTGCTGGGTACGAACCAATTATCAGGCTTCCCATCGGACTGGAAACGACTTTTTCTGGCCTCGTTGCTGGGAGGCGTATATGCTGGTGGCTGCATGCTTCCGGGGTTTCGGTTTCTGGGGAATCTTCTTTGGCGCATTATTTCGCTGATTGGAATTGCTGTGATCGCATTTGGTTGGAATCGGAGTGCTTTGAAACGGTCCGCTGTGTTCGTCTTGCTAAGTATGGGTATGGGCGGTCTTTCTCTTTGTATTGGCAGTGCCAATCTGCCGGCACTTATTCTGGCAGCCGGTGGGATGTGGCTGCTGTGCCGAATATCCTTTGGCAGCGGCGCCGTGGGACAGGAGTATGTTCCCATCCAGCTTACATACGGAGACAGAACCATGAACATCATTGCGCTACGGGATACGGGCAATACCC
>CAZVRM010000259.1:0-2702 GCA_964629605.1 uncultured Oscillospiraceae bacterium | reverse complement strand
ATGCCGGGCACCACCTTGTCGCAGGTGGCCATGATGATCATGCCCTCCAGGCAGTTCAGCTCCGCCACCGTCTCCACCTCGCTGGAGACCAGGTCACGGGCGGGCAGGGTGTAGCGGTCGCCGGGGGTGTTGCTGCAGATACCGTCACAGATGCCGGTGATGGGCAGCTCCAGCGCCAGACCGCCGGCAGCGTAGATCTCCTCCTTCAACTGGGCGATGAGGCCCTTGTCGAAGGGGAAGTGACCGGGGTTCATTTCGTTCCATGTATTGATCAGACCGATCACCGGACGCTTCACATCTTCCTCGCTGATGCCCATGGCATACAGCAGCGTGTTGCGGTGATCCAGGGATTCTTCATTCCAGGTGCGGATCTTTTCGCGGCTCATGGAGTAACTCCTTTCGTTATTATAACATCATTGCAAATATTTGCAATGATTTGCAACGTTTTTGCGGAAATTATGCAACAAATTTTCGAGGAAATAGGTTATTTTTGCTGCAAATGGATGGCAAAGCCTCCAAGCTCCTCCTTGGCGTAGATCACCAGGATCCGGCCGTCGGGAAAGCGCTTGATGCTGCCCTCGTCAAAGAGGAAGCCTTTTTCCTCCAGATATGCCCGGGCTGCGGGCAGATCGGAGGTGGCCAGGGAGATGTGGCCGTGGGTGCCCCGGCCGGGCTTTTTCAGCCACTCGACGCTGGTGCCGTTGAAGCTGGCATCCGCACTCTCCTTGGCGGGATTGACGGGGATCGCAAACAGATCTGCAAAACGGGCCGCGCCGCTGACCGCCTGGGCTTCATCGGCACAGTTGATGCCGATATGGACAACTTCAAAGTCAGGGACAAAGGGCATTTTCAGCCTCCCAGATATGCCTTGCGGACATCGTCGGAGTTCAGCAGCTCTTGACCGGTGCCGGAAAGGCTGATAACGCCGTTTTCCAGAACATAGGCATAGTCGCAGATACTCAGGGCCTTCTTTGCGTTCTGCTCGACCAGAAGCACGGTAATGCCACGGTCCCGGATCTGACGGATCAGGTCATAGATCTGGTCCACGATGATGGGGGCAAGGCCCATGGAGGGCTCGTCCAGCAGCAGGATCTCGGGGCAGCTCATCAGGCCACGGGCAACGGCCAGCATCTGCTGCTCACCGCCGGAGAAGGTACCGGCGAACTGATTCTCGCGCTCCTTCAGACGGGGGAAAAGCGCATACTGTTCCTGCAGCTTTTCTTCCAGCTCCTTGCCCTTGAGCAGGTAGCCGCCAACCAGCAGATTGTCCCGGACGGTCAGACCGGAGAAGCATTTACGGCCCTCGGGAACCTGAACGACGCCCTTGGCCACGATCTTGCTGGCCTTCTTGGGCAGCTCTTCGCCCTTGAAGAGGATGGTGCCGGACTTGGGCTTGACGAGACCGGAAATGGTGCGAAGCAGTGTGGTCTTGCCGGCACCGTTGGCACCGATGATGGAAACAATCTGGCCCTTCTGCACCTGGATGCTCACGCCCCGGAGGGCTTCCACATAGCCGTAATTTACGGCAAGGTCGGTTACTTTCAGCATAGGTTCCATAGATTACTCCTCCTTGCCGAGATAGGCTTCGATAACCTTGGGATCGTGCTGGACCTGCTGGGGGGTGCCAACAGCGATAGTCTCACCAAAGTTCTGAACATGGATCAGGTCAGAGACATTCATGACCAGTTCCAGACGGTGCTCGATCAGCAGAATGCCGAAGCCGATCTCCTTGGAGATCCGCTGGATCAGCTCCATCAGTTCGCCCACCTCGGTGGGGTTCAGGCCGGCAGCAGGCTCGTCCAGCATCAGGATCTTGGGCTCGCACATCAGGGCCCGGGCGATCTCGATGCGGCGCTGCATACCGTAGGCCAGGTTTTCGGGACGCTCTTTGATGTAGTCCTGCATGCCCACGATCTCCAGATACTTGTGGCACAGTTCCCGGCCCCGCTTTTCTTCCGCAAAACGGGCGGGGGTGGGCAGCAGACCGCCCAGAATGCCGTACTTGCTCTGGGGGTCAAAGGCGCACATGACATTCTCTTCCGCGGTCAGGCCCTTAAAGAGACGGATATTCTGGAAAGTACGGCCCATGCCCAGACGGGTGATCTTGTACTGCTCCAGCTTGGTGATATCCTTGCCGTCCAGAATGACGGTGCCCTGATCTGCGGTGTAAACACCGGAGATGGTGTTGAAAATAGTGGTCTTACCGGCACCGTTGGGGCCGATGATGCCGTGGATCTCGCCGGGGTTGGCTTCCAGGGAGAAGTTCTGGATGGCCTTAACGCCGCCGAAGCTCTTGTAAATATTCTTAACTTCCAACAGTGCCATTTACTTCTCCTCCTTCTTGATCCGCTTCATGACAGCGTTTTTGATGTTGCGGGGAATGGCGATGACATTTCTGGGGGTCAGCTCCCATTCACCCAGCAGGCCGGAGGGACGGAAGTTGATGATCAGCAGGACCAGGATCGCATAGATAACATAGCGGTAATCCTGCAGACCGCGCAGCACCTGAGGCAGTGCGCTGAGGATGAAGGCACCCAGGGTGGAGCCGGTCAGGGAGTTGACACCGCCGAAGAAGACCATGATGACCCAGTCGGCGCTCTTCTTCCAGCCGAAGGTGCTGGGATCCACATAGGACATGTAGAATGCGTACAGGCAGCCGGAGTAAGCGGTCAGAGCAACGCTCAGCAGGAAGGCGGTCATCT
>CAZVRM010000258.1:0-2706 GCA_964629605.1 uncultured Oscillospiraceae bacterium | reverse complement strand
GCTTGGTCAGATCCATGCCATCGTACATAATGGAGCCTTCGGCAATGATGGCGTTGTTGGCCAGAATGCCCATGATGGCTCGAATACTAACAGATTTGCCGGAGCCGGACTCACCGACGATGGCCAGGGTCTCACCGCGATACAGATCAAAGCTGATACCGCGGACAGCCTGGACCAGACCGCCGTAAGCACGGAAGTTGATCCGCAGATCCTTGACCGACAAAACAACTTCTTTATTCATGTTTTCAGCAGCCATAGTTGATTACTCCTCTCCGCGCTTGGTGGGGTCGAGCGCATCACGCAGACCGTTAGAGAACAGGTTGAAGGCGATCATCAGCAGCGAGATCAGAACTGCGGGGAAGAACACCTGATAGGGGTACTGCAGCAGAACGTCCTGACCGTTGGACAGCAGAACACCGATAGAGGGGTTGGGAGCCTTGATACCCAGACCCAGGAAGGCCAGGAAGGACTCGGAGAAGATAGCGCCGGGGATGGCGATCATGGTACGAGTGATCAGGGGGCCAACGCAGTTGGGCAGGATGTGGCGGAAGATCAGAGTCATATCGGACACACCCAGGGTACGGGCAGCCAGAACGTACTCACGACCCTTGTAACGGTAGAACTGAGAACGGATCAGACGAGAAGTGCCGATCCAGCCGGTGATACACAATGCAAGGATAATGGACAGCATACCGGCGCCAAACAGAATCATGAACAGAATGGCGACGACGGTGTAGGGCATACCGTCCAGGATCTCGGCCACGTGGGTCAGGATCAGGTCGACCTTGCCGCCGTAGTAACCGGCGATAGCACCGTAGACGACACCAATGATACAGTTGGTGATAACAGAGAAGAAGGCGATCAGCAGGGAGATTCGGGTACCCTGGAACAGACGGGTCATCAGGTCACGGCCCAGATAGTCGGTACCGAACCAGTGATACTCGTCATCCGCAGCGCCGGCGTAAACGTAGGCGTCAACCTTAACGTCACACATGGGCACGCCCTTCAGCTCATACTCATTGACGATCTCAATGATAGAGCCTTCGGGATAGCGGCTGGTGTCGGTCAGAGACTCGACCTTACGCTTTTCCAGAACACGGGAACCGTCTGCGATACCCAGATCGCACAGCACGGGGATTTTGGGAGGCAGGTTCTTCAGAGCAATATTCTGCTCGGTGTAAGAATAGCCGGTCACATTGGGGACGATCAGAGACAGCAGGATGATGAGCACGATGATAGAGACCGACAGCATGGAAACCTTGCTGTGAGCCAGACGGATCATGGCATCCTTGAAGAAGCCGATAGGCTTGGTCTGGAACTTTTCGTCATGAATGTCTTCCTGATGCAGAGACTCAAAGGCAGAATCGGGCAGATTCTGCAGCTCTTCAGGCAGATTGTTTCTGTCGTAGATCATTATTTGCCACCTCCGACTCGTACGCGGGGATCGATCAGACTGTAGGACAGGTCAACCACCAGAATGGTGACCAGGGAGATCGCAGAATAGAAGATCAGGATCGCAACAGTCAAGAAGTGGTCGCCCGCGAAAATGGACTTGACCAGCATACCGCCGGTACCGGGAATTGCGAACATACTCTCAACGACCAGAGAGCCGCCCATGATACCGGTGATCAGGGAGACCAGCGTGCTGGTGATGGGCATCATAGAGTTCCGGAAGGCGTGACGCACAATAGCCTGACCACGAGTCAGACCCTTCGTGCGAGCCAGCAGGATGTACTCGGAAGAAATGTTTTCGATCAGCTCACCGCGCAGGTAGCGGGTCAGAGTAGCGATGGGGCTCAGAGACAGAGCGATGATGGGCAGAGTCAGAGAGTGCATCATCTGGCCGAAGGTGGTAGCAGTAGATTCATACAGCGTGGGGAAGATGGGGAAGATAAAGGTCAGAACATACTGCAACAGGGATGCGAAAACGAAAGAGGGAACCGAAATAAACAGGATAACGAAAACCGAAATCAAAGTGTCGATCCAAGTATTGCGCTTCAGAGCGGCAATAATACCAAAAATCAAGCCCAACGGGATCGAGATAAACAGCGAAATAAAGTTAATCAGCATCGTGGGCGGCAGACGGCTCACGATAATGTCCCAGACATCCAGACCGGGACGGAGCTTAACGGAAATACCGAAGTCCAGATCGGTGATGATGCCTTCCATAAAATAAAAGTACTGAACAAGCAGAGGATCGTTCAGATGGAACTTATCCTCCAGTTTTTCCTGGATCTCCTTGGGGACCTCAGGGTTCTCAAACAAGCTCATCGGCATCAGACGGATAACCATGAAAGACAGCGACATAACGAAGAACAAGGTTATCAGCATTGCGCCAACTCGCTGAAGTACGTATTTCATTACATTCTCCTTTTCCTTCAGAAAGCAAGGATCAGCTTACAAGCGTTCCGACAGAGTAAGTAAACTTTTTCATGAGGAGGATGTGTTGCCCAAAGGCAGCACATCCTCCGGGGATGCGATTCGTTGCTTAGAGATGACGCGGGAAATTATTCAGCCAGGTCGCCGAAGATGCCGCCCCAACCGAAGCCGGGGATGTAAGTCTTAACGGGCAGCTCGATCTGATCGGCAAACAGCTCGTAGTTGACAGACTGGCACATAGGAACATGGATGACGTACTCCAGGTACAGCTCTTCCAGCTTCTGAGTCTCCTTCAGCAGGTTCTCGTAATCACCCAGCTTGGCCTCT
>CAZVRM010000257.1:2328-2708 GCA_964629605.1 uncultured Oscillospiraceae bacterium | reverse complement strand
GGCAGCCTTCAGCAGACGCTTGGTACGGGCACGGGTGAGAATATCGCAGTTCAGGACGTTCTTGGTGTACTTCAGAACGGCACGGCAGTCGTTGGCAAAGATGACCTCGACCTCAGCACCGCTCTCACGGATCAGCTGCTGATAGTACTCCACATAGTCCACACCGGTGAAGCGATGCTTTTCATAGCCGAACAGCTCACGATACTTTTCCAGCGTCAGCACGTCGCTGTAGGGGTTGACGCCCTTTTCATCCAGAGCGTCCAGGCTCATCAGATGGTTGCCCACCTCGTCAGAGGGATAGCTCAGCATCAGAACCACCTTCTTGGCACCCTTGGCGATGCCGCGCAGGCAGATGGCAAAGCGGTTGCGGCTCAGGATGG
>CAZVRM010000257.1:0-2318 GCA_964629605.1 uncultured Oscillospiraceae bacterium | reverse complement strand
GGGGAAGATCACGCCAACGGTCTCACCGCCAAACTTGGCGCGGACATCATCGGCAATGTTGTCAACAGAAGCATAGTTGCCCTGAGCGCGGGCCACGATAGCCTCGGTCATGGCAACAATATCACGATCACGGATAGCAAATCCGTCGTCAGCAGCGGCTTCCAGAATAGAATTGGTAACGATCTCCGCCAGATCATCGCCGGCACGGATAATGGGTGCACGGACACCGCGGGAAACAGTACCTACCATACGACTCATATAGGAACACTCCTTATTGTGTAGAATGCGTCGATCAGGGATTCAAGTATCCCTCTTAACTCTAATAGTATACCAAGCTTTTCGCCTGTTGTAAACCAAAAACTGCAAAAAATTCGCATTGGAAAGCGGAAAAACTATGGCAATTCTGTCTGATTTTTCCGTCTGGAACAAGGGATTTTTGGTCGGTTTACACCCCAGCAAAGCCAAAGAGGATGCCCACCACTGCCGACAGGGCAATAAACACTACAGGATGCAGATCTTTTGTCTGTTTGACCTTTCGGGTGAGCAGCAGCAGCACAGCAGCCAGCACCACGCCCTTCCAGTGGATCATATCCAGACCGGAAGCGGTTTTGTCCACCAGAGCCAACACCACCACAGAAAAACCGGCGGCGGCGATCAGACCGGTGGAAGCGGGGCGCAGGCCATAAAAGGCGTTCTGTACCAGCTTGCTGTCCCGGAATTTTGCCAGCACTCGTGCGATGATGAGGATGACGATCACCGACGGGGTGATCAGGCCGACGGTGGCGATAACGCTGCCGGGAATACCTGCCACCGAGAAGCCCACATAGGTTGCCATATTGACACCGATGGGGCCGGGGGTGGATTCCGAGATAGCGATCATATCCGCCAGCTGCAGCTGGGTGTACCAACCGGTTTTGACGGCCAGATCCTCCAGGAAGGGGAAGGTGGCCATGCCGCCGCCGACAGCGAACAGGCCTACCTTGAAAAACTCAAAAAACAGTCGGAGATAAATCATGCCTTTTTGCCCTCCCACTTCTTAATGAGCAGGCCGGCAACGCCGGCCATCACTACATAAAACACCGGAGACAGATCCAGCAAACAGGAGCCTGCAAACACCACTGTAAAAATCACCAGCGCAGCCTTGTCCACCACCGACTTCTTCCACAGCTTGACAACCGCATTAAAAATCAGCACACAAACGCACACGCGCACACCGGCAAAGGCATTTTGTACCACAGGCAGATGGGCAAAATTACTGATAAAGGCGGCAATAATGGTGATGATGACCACGGAGGGGAACACCACGCCCAGGGTGGCGAAAATACCGCCCACGGTGCCGCGGAGCTTCTGCCCCACAAAGGTGGCGGTGTTCACGGCGATGACGCCGGGGGTACACTGGCCGATGGCGTAATAATCCATCAGCTCTTCCTCGGTTGCCCAGCCGTTTTTCTCCACAACTTCCTTCTGCAGCATGGGCAGCATGGCATAGCCGCCGCCGAAGGTCAGGCCTCCGATGCGCGCAAAGGTCAAAAACAATTTCCAAAGTTCTTTCATGTCTTATGATTCCTCCAAAAACTGCCGAAATGCCGTCGGCAGTGCATATTCTTTCTCTAATTGCTCGAGTGCAGCCCACACAAAACGGGGATCTTCCCTGCCACAGCGCAGTTCAAAGCCCTCCATCTCCCATGTAATGTGGGTGAAAATGTGCTTTTTCTGCCGCACTGACAGCAGGTCGTGAGGCTCGCAGCCCCACTGGGCAGCCTGCGCCGCCGCCTGTTCGGGCGTTAATGTCCCATCCACATTGGGCAGCTGCCACAGTCCCGCCAGCAGCCCCCGGGAGGGGCGTTTTTCCAGCGCCAGC
Organism: uncultured Oscillospiraceae bacterium; assembly: GCA_964629605.1. GTDB lineage: Bacteria > Bacillota > Clostridia > Oscillospirales > Butyricicoccaceae > UBA4644. Next base: position 457 of record CAZVRM010000257.1, on the reverse strand, counting down.
TTATCCCCGCAGCGCAGCAGAAACACCGCCCGCCGCTCTGTTTTTCTCGCCTTTTTGGCCTCTTTTACCGGAAAATCGGCCGTTTTTCCCTCCGAAAAGGCTCGACACAGACCGGAAAGAGAACAAATTTCGCATTTGGGCTGCCCATTTGGCACGCAGACCGTAGCACCCAGCTCCATCAATGCCTGGGTAAATGTTCCCGGTTGTTCTTGAGGATAAATTTCCTCCAGCGCCCTTTTGACTCGCTTTTTCACGGCAGCATCGGTAATGGAACTGACATCAGCGCGATACCGGGACAGCACCCGCAGCACGTTACCGTCCACCGCCGCCACCGGCCGGTCGAAGCAGATGGAGGCCACCGCACCGGCAGTGTATTCCCCTACTCCGGGCAGGGCAAGCCAGCCTTCGTAAGTATCGGGAAAGCCCTCCGCGGCGATGATCTTTGCCGCCTTTTGCA
>CAZVRM010000256.1:0-2710 GCA_964629605.1 uncultured Oscillospiraceae bacterium | reverse complement strand
GGGTCTGTGCGAGCGCATCGGTATCGACGGTAAGTTCACCTACAAGCCCCAGGTCGAGGGCAAGGAGAAGCAGGACGCCGTTGACGTCGCTATGCCCACCCATTCTGAGGCCATCCAGACCGTTCTGAACGCTCTGGTTGACGAGAAGAACGGCGTTATCGCCAGCATGAAGGAGATCGACGCTGTCGGTCACCGCGTCGTCCACGGCGGCGAAGAGTTCAACAAGTCCGTCCTGATCACCGACGAGGTTCTGAAGGCCATCGAGGATTGCAACCCCCTGGCTCCTCTGCACAACCCCGCCAACCTGATCGGCATCCGCGCCTGCGCCGAGATCATGCCCGGCGTTCCCATGGTCGCTGTCTTTGACACCGCTTTCCATCAGACCATGCCCGCCAAGGCTTATATGTACGCTCTGCCCTATGAGTACTACGCTGAGGATAAGGTTCGCCGCTACGGCTTCCACGGCACTTCCCACAAGTACGTTGCCGCCCGCGCTGCTGCTATGCTGGGCAAGAAGCCCGAAGAGTGCAAGCTGATCTCCTGCCACCTGGGCAACGGCTCCTCTGTGACTGCTGTTGACTGCGGCGTTTCCGTGGATACCTCCATGGGCTTCACTCCTCTGGCCGGTGTTTGCATGGGCACCCGTTCCGGTGATCTGGATGCCGGTATCCTGCAGTACCTGATGAATAAGAAGGGCATGAACATCGACGAGATGCTGAACGTTCTGAACAAGAAGTCCGGCGTCCAGGGTGTTTCCGGTGTTTCCTCCGACTTCCGTGATCTGGAGAATGCCGGTAAGGAAGGCAACGAGCGCGCTTCTCTGGCCGTTGATATGTTCAACTACGGCGTCAAGAAGCTGATCGGTTCCTATGCTGCCGCTATGGGCGGCGTGGACGCCATCATCTTCACCGCCGGCGTCGGCGAGAACTCCAAGTCTCAGCGTATGGAAATCGCTTCCGGTCTGGAGTTCATGGGCGTCAAGATGTGCGAGAAGGCCAACGACATTCGTGGCGAAGAGGCTGTCATCTCTGCTGCTGATTCCAAGGTAAAGGTTCTGCTGATCCCCACCAACGAAGAACTGATGATCGCCATGGACACCATGAACATCGTCAAGTAAATCAACTTTACAACAAAGAACAGCCGGGATTTTCCCGGCTGTTTTTTTATTCTTCGGTTTTTGGATTCTCCTGCATGAGAATGAGCTTTTCGGCAGCCATACGGCTCAGGCCTGCTGTCACGGCAAAGGCGGTGACAATGTTGTTGACACCCTCATCGCCGGTTTTTCCCTCTGCCAGCAGGCGGCTGGCCTGCTGATTGACCTGCTCCACGAAATACAGGGTGGTGCGGCGCTGCTGTTCGGCAAAGCGATTGTAAACATCATGCACCTGCTGCTCGGTGAGGGTCAGCGGGATCATCTGCTGGATGTAGGAGATATTGACGCTCTGCTTCAAACTGCAGATCATCAAAAGATAGGCCAGATGTACCCGGGAATACCGCTTTTTGACCGGCGCAGGCATGATTTTTTTTCGCACATAATTGTTGACGGCGGCGGCGGTCACCACAGCATCCATGCCCACTTCCTTGGGAAGAAAGCCCAGATAGCTGTTGAGCAGTGCAACCACCTGATCCATATAAAGATCCAGCGTGGGCAGCTCTTCCCAAAGGGGCAGAGCGTGCTCATTCAAATAATTTTCCCATTTGCGCATCCGCTGGACGACGCGCCCTCGATCATAATGCATGGGATTTAGGCCTTTTCAAAGCCTACCAGCAGGCCGCCTTCTTCGGCATAATAGCAGCACAGGCCGGACAGGGGCATGACGGTGATGCGGGAAGAGGGGAACTCCGCCAAAATCATATTTTTCATCATTTCAGCGCCCTTTTCCTGGAAGGCGTGACCCAGAATGACACGACCACCGGCAAAGCCACGCTCGCGCATTTCCTGCAGCACCAGCTGATAGGTCTTTTCGGTGCCGCGGCACTTGTGCAGAGGCTGCACGGTACCCACATCGGAGGCGATGCCGATCATGTGGATGCCCAGCAGCTTGGCGGTCATACCGGCCATCTTGGAAACACGGCCGTTTTTGGTGAGGTTTTCCAGACTGTTCAGCTGGAACAGCAGGGCGGTGCGCTGCTGATACCGCTCAACCTCGGCGCAGACCATCTCAAAGGGCAGACCGGAAGAGGCCAGACGGGCGATTTCCTCCACGATGAGGGACAGCTCGGGGCCGGCGGACAGGGAGTCAAAGACGCGGATCTTCTTTTCGGGAGATTCTGCCAGCACCAGATCCCGGGCCAGCACAGCGCTGTTGTAGCTGCCCGAAAGGTTGCTGGAAATGGTGACAATGTAGGTCTCGTCCACAGAGCGGCAATGTTCGGCGTACTCTTCGGGGCTGGGGCAGGCCGAGCCGGTCTTGCCCTTGAAAGCGTAGACCGCATCCATCATGGCACGGGTGTCCAGACCGGGCTCGTCTATATATTCGGTGTCGCCCACCAGAATCCGCAGGGGCGCGCGGCCATACTGCAGGTCAGAGGACAGATGGGCGAGGGAAGTCAGGTCGCAGGAGGAATCGGCAACAATTTTAAACATAATCAGGAACTCCTTTTGATATATCGAATCAACACATCTAATCTTAAGGATTACATTATATCAGAGAAAACCTATAAATACAAGACAAAATAACAAAAAGTGGCAATCTTTCGATTGCCACTT
>CAZVRM010000255.1:0-2712 GCA_964629605.1 uncultured Oscillospiraceae bacterium | reverse complement strand
GGTCCATGTGAAAGCAATTTCATGGGGGTTCAAGTCCCTTCATCCGCACCAAAAACCAGCACCCAGATGGGTGCTGGTTTTTTATTCATGTAAGTCTTTCAGATAGTCCCAGTCGAGGCCGCCAACTACTTTATAATACTGTGTAGAACTACCGTATCTTCCAACAGCTAACAGATCATTTTGCAGAAAGACCCAAAGGTTACGATCCTGAATGGGATCGTACAGTTCATAACCAACCGATGAGCCTTCATCCATACGATCCAATTCAAACGGCTTTGTCAGCCGCAGTACAGGACGGGTAATAATATATTCGATCAGTTCTTGATCCTCTACACCATGATATGTCCTCCAGAGTTGTCCGAAGGAAAGGCTGTTGGTGATCTGGGTGTATCCTTCCAGATCGTAAAAATCTCTTAGTGCTCCCTTTTCATCGGCAAAAGAAATGGCGCCGCAGCTTAAAACAAACACAAAAACCAGTGCTGCCAAAACCAGTGACCCGGTAATTCTCTTTCCCGGCTTTACCACACACTTCAAGCGATAGCGCAAGGTCTTAGCTTTTGAGGACAGGCAGGTGGAAAAACCACGTCCATCCCCTGCTGCATCCAGCAGCAACTCTGCATAGCGTCGGCGTGTCGTTTCATCGGCACCCGTCAAAACAAACTCGTCACAGGAAAGCTCCAAATCCTCAGCCGCCTTTTGGGTCGCAATCCAAACCAGCGGGTTGAACCACAGGAGCGAACGGATGACCATCCACGCCAGCTTGATCTCAGCATCGCGTCGGAAAACGTGGCGCAGCTCATGCCGAAAGATCAAATGCAGCTCTTCAGCGGTGTAATATTGGTCAGGCAAATAGGCTTCCAGCGCCTTTTTACGAACGCCCACCACCAGCGGCGTCTGAAGATCCGGTGTAATAGACAGTGGTGTGGTCTGATCCATGCCGACTTTTGCAAGCTCTTCACTCCAGATTCGCAACACATCGCTGGAAACAGGATATGCATTGTTACGAAGCTGTTTTTTGAAACGAAAATGATGAAAAACATACCATAAAATGGACGTTGTAAAGCCAATCAGCCATACAGCAGTAAACATTCGCAAAACAGTTCTCGGAAAATAAAGAACAACTTTGGGCAGTTGTGCATACGAGGATGCATTGATCGTTTCCAGGTAGAACAGTGTACCCGCCATAAGAATAGGCACTTCCCATAAGCGACCGCACACCCGGGAGCTGATTATTCGACGTAAAAACGGAAGAACCAGTAGCAGCAGCAGGCAATAAAGAGAAATCACCATCAAATATTCCATGATGGTACTCCAAAGCAATCGGATCGTATCCTGCCTTGTCTTTTGAACCAAAAGAAGACAAATGCACATAAACACAACGTATTTCCAATGAGAATCTTTCAAAATAGAAGCATTCCGCACATCCTTCCCCTCCCGATAACCGGGCAGAGTCTGTACTGGGTCGGTCTCACGTTTGTGCAGCATACGGATCGACATTCCTGCGATCACGCCTGCCAATACAGCAAATATGTAACGATATACCATAAAGGCAACCTCCTTTACAGTTCATTATTTTCAAGCAGTTTCCGCAGTTCTGACAGCTCCGCCTTACTCAATCCGCTGTCGCAAAGTGCGTTTGCAAAGGTTTTGATGCTGCCGCCATACAGCTTGTTCAGCAAACTGCGACTTTCCGATGCCAGATACTCCCGCTGGGAGATCAGCGGCGTATAAAGATTGGCTCGCCCCTGTTTTTCTACGGTCAAAAACCCCTTTTCACAAAGGCGGGTCAGCAGCGTTAGAATGGTGGTAGTTGCCAACGTGCGAGAATCCTGAATGGCAGCTTCAATATCTGTTCGAGACACCGGCGGCTCCTTTTTCCAGATGATCTGCATCAGTTCCAACTCACTGTCAGGTAAACGCCGAATGGCTTGCTTCATGCCATCTTCTCCTTTTCTACAAATGTAGTATTTGTCTATATTCTACATTTGTAGAGCATATTTGTCAAGAAAAACCCGGAAGACGGCAAAAACCGCTTCCGGGCTTAGAATATGATTTATCGCAGTTTGGTGTTGCCGTTACGAACCACGGTGGGCTCGGCGTTGCCGTTAACCGCATCGGGTGTGATGACCACGGCGTGAATACTGTCATCCGACGGCGTTTGGAACATGACGTTGGTCATGATTCCCTCCATAACAGAGCGCAGACCGCGGGCACCGGTATTCAGCTTGAGGGCCTTTTCGGCCACAGCTTCCAGGGCACCTTCCTCGAACTCCAGACGGACGCCATCCATCTCCAGCAGACGGGTGTACTGCTTGGTAAGGGCGTTCTTGGGCTCAGAGAGGATCTTCACCAAGGCATCCTTATCCAGAGGATCCAGGGTCACCAGCACGGGCAAACGGCCAACCAGCTCAGGAATAATGCCGAATTTCAGCACATCGTGGGGCTCCACCTGCTTGAGCAGCTCGGAGGTGTCCTTGTTGACCTTGGACTTCACCTCGGCACCAAAGCCGATGCCCTGCTTGCCGGTACGCTTTTCGATGACCTTATCCAGGCCGTCAAACGCGCCGCCGCAGATGAACAGAATGTTGCTGGTGTCGATCTGAATGAACTCCTGCTGAGGATGCTTTCGGCCGCCCTGGGGAGGCACATTGGCAACGGTACCCTCCAGGATCTTCAGCAGTGCCTGCTGCACGCCTTCGCCGGACACGTCAC
>CAZVRM010000254.1:0-2720 GCA_964629605.1 uncultured Oscillospiraceae bacterium | reverse complement strand
GCCTTCATGGTGATCTCTTCCAGCTGCTCGGGCACATTCTCGGCAAAAATAGAGGGCGGCAGAGCGATGGAATTGATATGCTGCAAGGCAATGGACACAGGTGTATCACCCTCAAAGGGCAGACGACCGGTAATCATCTCGTACATGACTACGCCCAGCGAGTACAGGTCGGTGCGGTTGTCCACATGACTGCCCTTCGCCTGCTCGGGAGAAACATAGTGTACCGAGCCGATGGCTTCGCCCTTGCTGTAGGTGCTCTCCTGCTCGGCAAAGTGGGCGATGCCGAAGTCAGCCACCTTTACAGTACCATCCCGCAGCAGCATGATGTTGTGAGGCTTGATGTCCCGGTGGATGATGTCGTGATCGTGGGCATGCTCCAGTGCCCGAGCGATCTGGGTTGCGAAAATGGTCACTTCCTTGGGTGAAAGCTGTCCGCGGCGGCTGAGGTATTCCTTCAGTGTAATGCCGTCGATCAGCTCCATAACGATGTAATCCACATTTCCGGAGCGGGAAACGTCGTAAATATTGACAATGTTGGGGTGGGACAGCATGGCGACTGCCTGAGCTTCATCATGGAACTGATGACAGAACTGCAGGTCAGAAGCAAACTCTCCCTTGAGGATCTTGACCGCTACATAGCGGTTGAGCCGATGGCACTTGGCCTTGTAGACCACGGCTGTGCCGCCTACGCCAATGATCTCCAGAAGCTCATAGCGGTTATCCAGCATGGTTCCGATATATTTATCCATAGTCAGCACCTCCTTTAAAATCCGATGAGTACCATCGTAATGTTATCCCGTCCGCCGCGGCTCTTAGCCATTTCCATCAGACGGGCGCAGGCAGTTTCGGGATGATCTGCCTGGAAAATTTCATAATAAATTTCGGGTTCTGTGACCTCCCGAATGAGTCCGTCACTGCACAAAAGGATAAAATTCCCTTGTTTTACGATCTCTGTAAAGGTATCGCACTGCACAGTTGCATCAGCACCCATTGCGCGAGTGATCACATTGCGACTGGGATGTCGGCTGGCCTGATAGGGGGTCAGATCACCCCGCTTCATCAGCTCGGTCACCAGCGAGTGATCCTCAGTGATCTGGCGCATACCGGTTTCATCGAGAAAATATGCCCGACTGTCGCCTACATTGCCCACAAGAGCCTGTCCGTCGCCGCAGACCAGTGCAACCATGGTGGTGCCCATACCGGCATAATCCGGATTGACCCGAGATGCGTCAAAGACCACCTCGTTGACCTGATCATAGGACTCCAGCAGCTGTTTTTTCAAAGCAACGGCATCAAACCGCACCTTCCAGCAGTTATCCATACTCTGCAAAAAGGCATCGGCCGCCAGACCGGAAGCTACTTCACCGGCGGCAGCGCCGCCCATGCCATCACAGACCAGAAACATTCCCCGGCCGGTCTCCACGTCATATTCCATACGGAAGGTGTCCTGATTGACTTCACGAACCATTCCAATATCTGTCAGTCCCCAAGCTTTCACTGGGACACCTCCTCATTGCGCTGCCGACGGAGCTGTCCGCAGGAAGCCGAAATATCGCCGCCCAGACTGCGACGGACGGTAGCATTCAGACCGTTGCGATTCAACTCATTCTGGAACCAGCGGAGATTTTCCTTGGTAGAAGGCACCAGCGGCGAGCCCTCCACATGGTTCAGCGGAATCAGGTTCACATGGCAGTTGAATCCCTTGAGCATCTGGATCAGCTGGCGGGCACATTCTTTGGTATCGGTGACGCCCCGAATCATGGCATACTCAAAAGAGATGCGGCGGCCGGTGACCTTGAAATACCGGCGGCAGGCGGGCATCAGCTCTTCCAACGGATATTTGCGGTTGACCGGCATGATCTTGGAACGGGTTTCGTTATTAGGCGCGTGCAGCGAGATGGACAGCGTCAGCTGCAGCTTCAGCTTGGCCAGCTCATCGATCTTGGGCACCAGACCGCAGGTAGACAACGAAATATGCCGCATACCGATGTTAACGCCGTCGGCATGGCTCACCAGCTTCAAAAACTGCATCACGTTGTCATAGTTGTCCAACGGCTCGCCGGTACCCATTAGCACGATATTGGATACCCGTCTGCCACTGTCCTTTTGGGCAAAGAGGATCTCATCCAGAATCTCCGCGGGGGTCAGATTGCGGCTCTTCGCCGGATCGTAGGATGCACAAAACACGCAGCCCATTTTGCAGCCGGCCTGTGTAGACACACAGATACTGTTACCGTGCTCATATTTCATCAGCACGGTCTCAATGCTGTTACCGTCGGACAGTCCGAACAGGTATTTGATGGTGCCGTCCTGCTGGGACACCTGTTTGCGCAGGATCTCCGGCTTAGTGATGAAGCACTTTTCGTCCAGCTTGGCACGCAGCGCCTTGGATATGTCACTCATCTCATCAAAAGAGGTGACCCCCTGATGCAGCCATTTGAAGATCTGCTTGGCGCGGTATTTGGGTTCGCCCATTTCTGCCAGAAGCACTTCCAGCTCCTGGGGCAGCAGGGATTTGATCGATACTTTCTCTTCCATATCAGCCTCGCGATTTCCGAAGTTTCGCCATAAAAAAGCCGTCTGTGCCGTGAACGTGCGGCCACAGGGTCAGCATCCCTTCCTCCACCCTGCCGATGCCGGGCAGATCAAAGGTTTCCAATGTAAAATCAGTATGGGCAGCCAAAAATTGCTGCACTACCGATTCATTTTCTTCTTTCAGA
>CAZVRM010000253.1:0-2796 GCA_964629605.1 uncultured Oscillospiraceae bacterium | reverse complement strand
AGAGCACCCAATGCAAAAGGGTGCTCTCTGCTTTTGTTGTCTTGTCGTCCTTATGCTGCTATCTCTTGCTGTGACTGAAATTTACAACAATTTAGCCCCGGAATAACGTGTTGCAATGCAGCACAATATTCCGGGGCTTTTTTGCTTTTTGTGGGCACAGGTAGCCTATCTTTCCTCAAAAATCTGTTGTTATGTCAATTTACATGGGCTCTCCACATAAAAATCAACTATCTTTTCAATGTACCCCAGTTTTGCATCTAAACAGGGTGTTATTTTGCAAAACTGGGGTATCTGTTTGAAGTTAGTGGAGGTCAAAAAGCGGTCACAGTGGAAATAAGAAACCCGCAAACCCTTGAAAATACAGGGGTTTGCAGGCTCAGTATTATGATTCCCACTCGATACCGAGAAAATGGCTTCTACGATACATGGTGTACGAAAGGCCAAAGTGGTGTCTATATTGTGTGCTGTTATACGTATTATACAGCGTTTTTGACCTTTTTGTGGTCAAAATGAGGTCATAAAAGTGGGAGAAAGAGGGCGCTTTTGCGTACATCGGTTACATAACTCCACAAACCGGGAGGAAACAGCGATTCAACACGCAAGATGCCTCCGGGTGGTGCTCAAGTCATTAGCTTGAGCTTATTTAGATAATCTTGAACCGACAAAATTTCGATGCAGTCGTAATAATAATCTTTGCCATCTGCATCACGATGATTTGTTAAGCGACGCAGGGCGCTTCGAATTGCTGAAAAATGATTATCCTTAGCCGCAGTATTTTCTGCATCGGCATTTCCGGCAAGCCCTGAATATGTATCCTCTATACCATCAATCTCATCTTCGTCAATGACCACTAATAGCTTTAATGGAATAGGTTTGCTGGCATCTTGGTAATGAGGAAAGACTTGCTTTTCTAAAGTGATATAGCTTTCAACCGCTTTATTGCGAATGGATGAGATTATTTATTATAACGAGAAGATATGAGTTTTTCAAGCGGGAGTTCAATTGTGCGGAGCGAGGAGGAAACCATGTGTAAAATCGATCAATCCATCACATCTATTCAAAACTGTTTAGAAACAATTTTCATAAGCAGAGAATATAAAGGATATAAAGCTTTTCTAAAAGAAATAAAAGACGATACACTTGGTCAAAGCTTATTGATTTCGGAATAGAAATGATTTGCCGCAGTATAAAATTTTTCCATGGAATTGGTGAATACTCTATTCTTCCGCCAAACAAGGCCTAATTTACGTTTTTCAGCGGGGAATGTGATGGGGATGGGAACAGCCCCGGGAACTTTGCTAATTTGCGCACCCAACTGTGTAGTGATGGATACACCATGACCATCGGCGACGATTTGATCTCTTAGTGTATAGTCGCAGGTCATGACCACTCTGGGGGTAAAACCGGCCTGTTGAAACAGCTGGTTGATAAACTGCTGCAGATTGGTGTCTTCACTCAGGTTAATGAAAGGCTCATCCCGGCATTCCCGCAGATCGATCTCTTTTCGGTCGGCCAGCGGATGGTTTTTGTGGACAAGCAGAACCATATTGTCCTCATAAAGTGCAGCGTATTGCAGACGGGTGGTGTCCAGTGTTTCCATCTGGTTGAGACCGCCCAGATAAAAGTCGATCTCGCCGCTGAGAATGCTGTCCCAGAAACGATAACCCTCAATAGAACGACGGTTGATCTTTATATTAGGATAGAGATTCTCAAAATGCAGGAACAGCTCGTTCCATACGTAGGGGCTGAGAAGACCCAGATTGAGGGTGCAGTCATCTGTATTTTTCAGACGTGCGACTGCTTGCTTTCCATTTTCCAGTGAAAAAAAGGCCTCCTCTACATATTGCTTGAACACCTCACCATAGGGCGAAAGGGCGATGTTACGCCCTTTTCGGACAAACAGGGGAGCGCCCAGCTCGGCTTCCAGTTTTTTGATCGTGGAGCTGAGGGCGGGTTGTGAGATGTGAAGCATATCAGCTGTCTTGGTGACATGCTGCTGCTTGGCCAATAACAGAAAATATTGCAACTGAAGTAATTCCATAACCATCCCTCTTATATAAGTTTTAAGTTATGAGTACATAAGTTATTATATATTGGACGGAGGGGGAAGTCAATGATATTCTGATAATGACAATAAGGCATATTGGTTATATAGAAAGGAGTTTTTCCATGGAAGAACGAACCATTCGCATCGGCGTGGACGTTGGCGGCACCAACACCGATATTTGCGCCATTGATGAAAAGACCGGCGAACTGATGGTCTATAAACTGCCGTCTTCGCTGTACGATCAGTCTGCCGCCGTTGTGCAGGGCGTGCAGGTCATTGCAGAGCAGTACGGCTTTGAAGGCGAAGACGTGAGCCGTTTCATGCACGGCACCACCGTTGCCACCAACGCCATTCTGGAAGGCCGCGGCGCCAAGACCGCCCTGATCACCACCGGCGGCTTCCGGGATCTGCTGGAGATCGGCCGCCAGAAGCGCCCCGATCTGTACGATCTGCAGGCCGACAAGGCCCGCACGCTGGTCACTCGTGACCTGCGGTTCGAGGTGGGCGAGCGTTTGAACTACAAGGGCGAAGTGGTCCGCGAGATCAACGAGGCCGAAGTGGAGGCCATCGTGGAACAGATCAAGGAAAAAGGAGCCGAGGCCGTGGTGGTCACCCTGCTGAACGCCTATCTGAACCCCGAAAATGAGCAAAAGATCAAGGCCATTCTGGAAGAAAAGTATCCCCAGGCCTTCCTGACCATTTCCAGCGACCTGTCCAAGCAGTTCCGCGAGTACGAGCGTCTGTGTGGT
>CAZVRM010000252.1:0-2816 GCA_964629605.1 uncultured Oscillospiraceae bacterium | reverse complement strand
ATAAAATCTGCAGGATGCCCGCGCCGCCCAGCAGGACGGCAAGGATGTCCCGGGGGTCGCTGACCGACCGGGGCAGATACAGGGGCGTGACATATTCCCAGAACAGGCCGCACAAAAGCGCCAGTGCCAGACAGGGCAGGGGCTTGGGCGGCTTGCGGTTTGCCAGACGGCAAGCAGAGAACAGGATGACCACCATCATCGCGCCTGCCAGAAAATCGGCAAAATAGCCCGACAACAGCCGATGGAGCAGACCTGTGGTGTGAGGGATGAGCCAAAAGCGATTCAGCAGGTACAGCCCCATCAGCGCCCCGGCGGCAAAACCGTGCTTCTTCATTATAAGAAGGAGGCGATGATGATGCCCACCACCACGGCACCCACGATACCCCAGAAGCCGATGCCCTCTTTTTCATCCGCGGGGGCGGGCGGGGACATGGCAGAGGACAGCGTCGCCAGCTCCTCGTCCGAATGGGCGGGGGTGTCGGTGCCGGGAATAAAGGCGTCCTCCACGATGCGGGTGGTGCCGCAGGTCTCCAGATTGGAGGCGATGTGCAAAGCGGCAGACCGGGACAGACCCCGGCGCAGCAAAAGCTGGGTCATACGCACATCGGTCAAGCCCAGAAAAGCGTCGAGGTACTGCTTGCATTGCTCGTTGTCCCATCCGGTAAAACGCATGATCATGGGCGCAGCAGCGTTGAGATCACCGCAGCTCAGCAGCAGGACGGCGTAGCGTTTGTCATCGTCGGGCGGGGTGGGGAAGAAGTCATAACTGCACACCTGACATTTGGGCGCACTTTGGGTGGTTTCCTTTCCGCAGCAGGGGCAGGTGATGGTGGTCTGAGCGGCGGGAGCGGATGCATCCTCCGGCTCTTTGCCCAGCAGGACAAAGTCGGCGGAAACGCCCAGCTCGGCACACAGACGGGCGATGGTCAGGGCGTCGGGCGTGGCCTGGTTGGACTCCCACTTGGACACTGCCTGCCGGGTGACGCCCAGCTTTTCGCCCAGCTGCTCCTGGGTCAGTCCGGCGGCTTTTCGCACAAAAGCGATGCGTTCATAAAGCTCCATGAGTACCTCCTTTATCAAACAGGAAGAGTCGTAGGGGTCGGCGTCCCCAACGACCCGGGATGGTTGTTTTCGGGGCGTCCGGAGGCCGCCCCCTACCATCATGATAGCGAAAAAGCGTATAAAACACAAGCGACAACCGTTGGAATCCTGTCAACGGGCAGTTGACACGAATTGTTTACAGGTTTCCTATTGCTTTTTTGCCCTGTCCGCGCTACAATGGGTTAGCACTCGATAAACGAGAGTGCTAAAACGGTGTCATTCTGAGGCCAAAGGCCGAAGAATCTCCGCCTGCAGTGGGAGATCCTTCGCGTTGCTCAGGATGACAGTGAGAGAAAAATATTTTATATTATAAAGGAAGCGAAACAGACCATGGCAAAAAAGCAATTCAAAGCAGAATCCAAGCGTTTGCTGGACATGATGATCAACTCCATCTACACCCACAAGGAGATCTTTCTCCGGGAGCTGATCTCCAACGCCAGCGACGCCATCGACAAGCTGGCCTATCGGGCGCTCACCGATGAAAATGTGGGACTGAGCCGTTCGGACTTCGCCATCTGGCTGACCGCCGACAAGGAAGCCCGCACCCTTACCATCGAGGACAACGGCATCGGTATGACCAAGGAAGAGCTGGAGACCAATCTGGGCACCATCGCCAAAAGCGGCTCGCTGAAGTTCAAGCAGGAGCTGGCCCAGACCGAGGGCGACAAGGGCGACGTGGACGTGATCGGCCAGTTTGGCGTGGGCTTCTATTCTGCCTTTATGGTGGCCGACAAGGTCACCGTCACCACCAAGGCTTACGGCAGTGAGGAAGCTTATAAGTGGGAATCCACCGGCGCCGACGGATATACCGTTACCGAGACCGCCAAGACCTCTGTGGGCACCAAGATCGTCCTGCACATCAAGGAGAACACCGAGGGCGAGGACTATGACCAGTTCCTGGGTCAGTACACCATCCAACGGCTGGTGAAGAAGTACTCCGATTACGTGCGCTTCCCCATCAAGATGGCCATGGAGAAGTCCCGCCAGATGGAAAAGCCCGAAAATGCCGATGACGACTGGAAGGGCGGCTGGGAGACCTATACCGAGATCGACACCCTCAACTCCATGGTGCCGCTGTGGCAGCGTCAGCGCTCCGAGATCACAAAGGAAGCCGCTGCCGAGTTCTATCAGAGCAAGTTCGGCGACATGGAGGCTCCCCTGAGCCACATCAGCGCCAACGTGGAGGGTGCTGTCACCTATAAGGCGCTGCTCTTTATCCCTGCCCACGCGCCCTATGATCTGTATACCCGGGAGTACCAGGGCGGTCTGCAGCTCTATTCCAGCGGCGTGCTCATTATGGATAAGTGTGCCGAGCTGCTGCCCGAGTGGTTCCGCTTCATCCCCGGCGTGGTGGACACCCAGGATGTGAGCCTGAACATCTCCCGGGAAATGCTGCAGCACACCCGTCAGCTGGAGGTCATCCGCAACAATCTGGACAAGAAGATCCGCGCCGAGCTGGTGAAGATCCAGAAGGATCGTCCCGAGGATTACGCCCGCTTCTGGCGGGAGTTCGGCCTGCTGCTGAAATATTCCGCCATGGGCAGCTACGGCGCCAACAAGGAGAGCCTGCGGGATCTGCTGATGTTCGCCACCACCCATGAAAGCGGTCTGACCTCGCTGAAGGCCTATGTGGAGCGTATGCCCGAGGGTCAGGAGTATATTTATTACGCCGCCGCAGAGGACGCCGTTCAGGCAGGCAAGCTGCACCAGAGCGA
>CAZVRM010000251.1:0-2900 GCA_964629605.1 uncultured Oscillospiraceae bacterium | reverse complement strand
GAGCAGGACGCGGCTTATGCCGTTTCCCGGCTGCAGCAGCTGGGTTATCTCAACGACGGGGAATACGGCGCCATGCTGGTGCGCGACCTGTGCCGCCGGGGCTATGGCCCCCGGCGCATCCGGCAGTATCTGCGGGAAAAACTGCTGGATCCCCCCGATATTGAACGGGCCATGGAGGCCTATGTGTTTTATCCCGAAAAAATGCAAGCCTATATTGATTCTAAATTACGGGGTCAGACCCCCGACCGCAAGGCGCTCAAACGGGTGGCCGACGGCCTGTTCCGCCGGGGCTTTTCCTGGGGGGACATCCAAAGCGCGCTGCAAAACTATTCTCTTGATATGGAGGATGCACTGTGAACGAAAACGTGAAAGTCTATCTGCTGCCCTTGGGCTGCGCGAAAAATCTGTGCAACGCCGAGCTGATGCTGGGTCATCTGGCCAACGCCGGCATGGAGCTGCTGGAAAGCCCCGAAGGGGCGGATGTTGCCATCGTCAACACCTGCGGCTTTATTGAAAGCGCCAAAACCGAGGCCATCGAGGCCATTCTGGAGCTGGCAGAGCTGAAAAAAGCGGGGGTCATCGGCGGTCTGATCGTCACCGGCTGTCTGACCCAGCGCTATCAGGAGGAATTCCTCAACGAGCTGCCCGAGGTGGATGCCGCCATGGGCGTGGGCAGCGGCGACGACATCGTGGAGGCAGTGCTGGATGTGCTCAACAAGGGCGGCAAGCGTGCCTGGTTCAAGGAGCGGGAGGCCAACTGTCTCACCGGCGACCGGGTGCTGCTCACCGACCCCTGGTGCGCCTATCTGCGCATCGCCGAGGGCTGTGACAACAAGTGTTCCTACTGCGTGATCCCCGACATCCGGGGCGCCTTCCGCTCGGTGCCCATGGAGGACGTGATCGCCGAGGCCGAAAGCCTTGCCGCCTGCGGTGTGAAGGAGCTGCTGGTGGTGGCACAGGACATCACCCGCTACGGTCTGGATCTGTACGGCAAGTGCTCGCTGGCAGAGCTGCTGGCAAAGCTGGAACAGGTGGAGGGCATTGAATGGATCCGCCTGCACTATCTGTATCCCGATGAGATGCCCGACGAGCTGCTGGAGGTCATTGCAAACAGCAAAAAGATCCTCCACTATTTTGACATCCCCATCCAGCACATCAACGACCGGGTGCTGCGTTCCATGAACCGCCGTGGTGACGGCGCTCTCATTCGCGACCGTATCACCAAGCTGCGCCGTCTCATGCCCGATGCGGTCATCCGCACCAGCCTGATCGTGGGCTTCCCCGGGGAAACCGAGGAGGAATATCAGGAACTTTACGACTTTTTGGCTGAATATAGACTTGAACGCGTGGGCGTTTTCTGTTATTCTCAAGAGGAGGGCTCCAAAGCCGCTGAGATGCCTGACCAGATCCCCGAAGAGGTCAAGGAGCGTCGGCGCGCCGAGGTGTACGCCCTTCAGGAACAGGTGATGGATGAGGCCTCCGACCGTCAGATCGGCCGGACGCTCAAGATCCTGTGCTGCGGCAGGGAAGAGGATAACCAGTGCTTCGGCCGGAGCTATATGGACTCCATCGACATCGACGGTCTGGTTTATTTTGAGAGCGAGGACGCCCAGCCGGGCGACTTCGTCACCGTGAAGGTCACCTATGCCGAGGGCTGCGACCTGTACGGAACGGTTGTGGAGCAGGAGGTTTAACCGCAAATGACATTACCCAATATTTTGACCTGTGTCCGGGTGCTGCTGATCCCGGTATTCATGGTGCTGGCCTATCAGAACAATACGCCCTGTGACATCGCGGCGCTGATCGTGTACGTTGTGGCCTGTCTCACCGACTATGTGGACGGTTATCTGGCACGCAAGAACAACCAGGTCACCAATTTCGGCAAATTTATGGATCCCGTGGCTGACAAGCTGCTGGTGATGGCTGCTCTGCTGATCTTTGTGGAAGACGGCACCATCGCCGCCTGGATGGTGGCCATCATTCTGGGTCGTGAGTTCATCGTCTCCGCCCTGCGGATGGTAGCCGCCTCTGAAGGTCTGGTCATTGCCGCCAATATGTGGGGCAAGGCCAAGACCATGATCACCATGATCACTTTGATTTTCCTGCTGTGTCCCATCGACCCCATTCTGCTGGGCCCTGTGTCCCTGCAGGACATCATGATCTGGATCACCGTCATCATTACCGCTGTTTCCGGCATCACCTATGTAAAAGATAACTTCGCCGTCATCAAGGACGGCTTTACCCAGAAAGGAGCCTGATCATGCAGCTCTATAACTCTTTGACTCATAAGAAGGAAGAATTTTACACCAACGAACCCGGCAAGGTGGCCCTGTATACCTGCGGCCCCACCGTCTATCACTTTGCCCACATCGGCAACCTGCGTTCCTATATCATGGAGGATGTGCTGGAGAAGTTCCTGCGCTACAGTGGCTATGATGTGAAACGCGTCATGAACATCACCGACGTGGGTCACCTGTCCTCTGACGCCGACGAGGGCGAGGATAAGATGCTCAAGGGCGCCAAGCGGGAAAACAAGAGCGTCATGGACATCGCAAAGTTCTACACCGACGCCTTCTTCGCCGACTGCCAGAAGCTGAACATCAAGCGTCCCGACGTGGTGGAGCCTGCCACCAACTGCATCCCTGAGTTCATCGCCATGGTGGAGGGCCTGATCGAAAAGGGCTACGCCTATGTGGCCGGCGGCAACGTCTATTTCGACACCGCCAAGCTGGAAGAGTACCATGTGTTCAACAAGCACGAGGAAGAGGATCTGATGGTGGGCGTCCGCGAGGGCGTGGAAGAGGACACCAACAAGCGCAACAAGAACGACTTCGTCCTGTGGTTCACCAAGTCCAAGTTCGAGGACCAGGCCCTGAAATGGGACTCCCCCTGGGGCGTGG
>CAZVRM010000250.1:0-2916 GCA_964629605.1 uncultured Oscillospiraceae bacterium | reverse complement strand
CCCTCGACCTCTAGCGTGACAGGCTAGCGTTCTAACCAACTGAACTACTCGGCCAACTTAACGATGGTGGGAACAACAGGACTCGAACCTGTGACCCCCTGCTTGTAAGGCAGGTGCTCTAACCAGCTGAGCTATGCTCCCTTGTTCCCTTAGCGCGAGATTTATTATATTCGCACTCCATCGAAAAGTCAAGAACTTTTTTAATTTTTTTGAGATTTTTTTAATTCTTCCAAATCTTTCCTATCGAAGTGGTAAACCACATCACAGAACTGGCAGGTCACGTCGGTGGATTCTTCCTCGTCGATCAGGCGCTGCAGCTCTTCCCTACCCAAGCTGATCAGGGCGGATTCCACCTTGTGGCGGGAGCACTTACACTCGTAAGAAACCGGATGCTCCTCCATCAGCTGCAGATCCATGCCGTACAGCAGCTCCTCCACCACCTGACGCATATCCAGACCCTTTTCCAGATTGGCGGTAACACTGCCAACATCCTGTACGCGGTACTCCAACAGATCTACCAGACCGGCAGGGGCACCGGGCAGCAGCTGCAGCAGATAGCCGCCGGCACACTTGACACTCTGATCCCGATCCACCAGTACGCCCAAAGCGCAGACGGTGGGGATCTGCTCGCTCAATACATAATAAGCGGCTACGTCCTCGGCGATCTCGCCGCTCTGCAGCTCGATTCGGCCGGTAAAGGGTTCCCGCTCGCCAATATCCTTAATAACGGTCAGAAGGCCGTCACGACCCACACCGGCACCCACATTGAGATGGCCGTCGGCACGCAGCGGCAGCACGGCGGCAGGATTCTGCAGATAGCCGCGCACATTGCCGTTGCTGTCGCTGACGGTGGTGATGGCACCCAGAGGTCCGTCGCCCCGCAGCTGGAGAGTCACAGAACCCTTGTCATACTTCAGCTCGTTGCCCATCATGGAAGCTGCCGTCAATGTGCGTCCCAACGCAGCGGTAGCCAGCGGCAGTGTCTTGTGAATCTGCCGTGCCCGTTCTACCAGCTGGGTGGACTGAACGGCGGTGATCTTCACAAAGCCGTCGGCAGTCATGCCGCGTACCAAAAAGTCTTTTTTATCCATAAATAATGATCCTTTCCTTAGGGTTTCTCTGCCACGAACAGCAGCCGACCGGTCTCAGTCTTTGCCTTTTTCGTGGTATAATCGGCATAAATGCCCTTCAGCCGCAATCCGGCCTGTGCAAGCGCCGTTTTCAGTGTTTCCACGCTGTAGGCGCGCTGCTCGTGCCACTCAGTAAAGCGCACATAGCTGCCCTCCTGCTCCACAAACATATCCACCTGATGCTGGGCATGACCCGAACGGCTGTCAAAGCCGTACTGCCAGGTGCAGAACAGGTCGTCTTCCTCCTGGATGCTGGAGGTGCCGCCCAGCTGGCGGAACATTTCCCGGGATTTCACATCAAACAGGAACAAGCCGCCGGGCTCCAGAAACAGACTGACCCGTGCAAACACTTCTTTCAGTTCCCGCAGGTCGGTAAAATAATTGACGCTGTCCAGGCAGCAGACGGCAGCCCGGATGGTACCATACAGATCCAGTTCGGCGGCCTCCTGACAGATCCACACCGGCGGAACGGGCAGGTCGACGCACTTTTCCCGGGCAATATTCAGCATTTCGGGAGAAGCATCGCAGCAAATCAGCTCATATCCCTGCTGGGAAAGCTTTCTTGCCAGCGTGCCGGTACCGCAGCACAGCTCCAGCACCAGTCCGTCTGTAATGCCGTTTTTCTGCAAAAGCGAACAAATACGACCGCAAAAGCGGTCGTAAATGGTTTGATCAATCAAGCGGTCATAGCAGGCCGCCAAGCCGGAATACTGCTCCATTATTCTGCCTCGGCGTCCTTGT
Source organism: uncultured Oscillospiraceae bacterium (assembly GCA_964629605.1). Classification (GTDB taxonomy): domain Bacteria; phylum Bacillota; class Clostridia; order Oscillospirales; family Butyricicoccaceae; genus UBA4644. The sequence goes on along the minus strand of CAZVRM010000250.1, from coordinate 1,045 downwards.
TGTCCAGCGCCAGGCTGTAGCCGCCGTCGCCATACTGCAGACAGCGATTTACACGGCTGATGGTAGCGGTACTGGCACCGGTGATCTCCACAATATCGGAATAGATGTACCCCTCTTTCAGCAAGCGAGCCACCCAGAAACGCTGTTTCATAGACAAAAGTTCGGTCACAGTGCACAGGTCACTGAACAATGCGTAACATTGATCCAGATCCTCCAACTTCAGGATGGCCTGGAACAACTGATCCATGTGCTTATCGCGCAAATTATTTTGCATAACAAGCTAACCTCCGATGTTCTTATTTCATGAGTCTAATTTAACACTTTAAAAAAGAAATGTAAAGCGTTACTTTGCTTTTTTCTTTTGAATCCGGACAATTTCCACAAAAAGAGGAAGCGGGATGCCGCTTCCTCTTCAAAATGCTTAAAATTTTAATCCAGTTCTGTGATCTCATGATACAGATCTGCGTAACGGCCTCCGGCAGCCAGCAACTCATCATGATCGCCCCGCTCCACGATACGTCCCTTTTCCAGCACCATGATCGCGTTGGATTTACGGACAGTGGACAGGCGATGGGCGATGACAAAGGTGGTTCGATCCTCCATCAGTGCGTCCATGCCCTCTTCAATATGCCGCTCAGTGCGGGTATCCACCGAGGAAGTTGCCTCGTCCAGAATGAGAATGGGCGCCTTGCTGATGGCGGCACGGGCGATGTTCAGCAGCTGACGCTGACCCTGGGACAGGTTTGCGCCGTCGTTTTCCAGCAAGGTATCATATCCGTTTTCCAGCTGCACAATGAAGCTGTGAGCCGAAGCAACCTTTGCCGCTGCCTCCACCTCTTCGTCGGTGGCTTCCAGACGACCGTACCGGATGTTCTCCCGGACAGTGCCGGTGAACAGATGGGTATCCTGCAGCACCATGGCAATATTCTTCCGCAGGAAGCCACGCTCGATCCGCTCGATGGGTACACCGTCGATGGTGATCTGGCCTTCGGCAATATCGTAGAACCGAGACAGCAGATTGGTCACCGTGGTCTTGCCTGCGCCG
>CAZVRM010000249.1:0-2927 GCA_964629605.1 uncultured Oscillospiraceae bacterium | reverse complement strand
ATCTGGATACAAAAGAAGAACTGCCGCAGAATTTGCATTCTGCGACAGTTCCTTTTTTCAGCGGCGGCGGGAAAGATTTCCTCCACATCCGCCACAACTATTGCTCTGGGACTGGCTGCTGCCGCCACAGCAACCGCAATTTCCATTCTGTGCCTGAGAGATTTCACCCTCTCTGGGAGGGAAAAACTCATCCACAGGGAACTTGAAGTTCTGGAAGAGCGCGCAGGGATCATCGGTATTACCTGCGCATTCCTTGTCGGGCATACAGAAATCATAGGCAGGCATCAACAGCTGAATATCACGCTCCAGCTTGATGATGCTAAACTGTCCCAGCGTTACAAACAGCTGGCGACCTTCGCTGTTGACCACCAGATCTTCTTCAAAGCAACCGCAAATATCGGCAGGGACATCGGCGGCGGAAGAACAGCTATTACAACAGGAATCCAGCGTTTTGCAGCCAAGAACAACCGGATCGACCACTTCCACAACAGCTACAGGCAGATTGGAGCGCTCCGGATTCTGCAGATCACGGGAATTCCAGCAGTATTCCGAGCTGAAAATACGAGCACTGCCTTCGCTGCCAAACAGCACCGTACGTTTGTCATAAACAGCTAAGCCGTACAGCGTTTTGGGACGTCCCACACCACAGGAGGCATCCAAAGTAATGCGGTAAAAATACCGAACATCTACCGTAAAGAAGCCGCGGTTATAGGTGATGGGCTCCACATCGATGGTCGCGTGCAGCAGCTCCGCTTCACGAGCCTTCACATTTACCGTATTTTCCAGGATCGCCTGGGATGTACTGGTCAAGTAGACCTGAAGATCCCGGAGACATTCTTTTTCACGACAGGAATCGTAAACTTTTCTGGTATGGATACAAACAGCCTCGTTGGGGGCGGGATTACCGCGGAGCGGGCCAGGAGAAACCTTTTCAGGCATATCGTCGAACCTCCCGAAATAGATTTGAAGGATACCTTCGCTATTACTCTATGCCGATATGTAGCAAGTGGTTACCGATGTTAGGGTTTCTTTTTCTGACATACCATGTTATTATGGTAAACAGAAAGAGGGGTGATGACTGTGATCATTCGTGAGTTAACCAAAGAAGATATTCCTGCATTGGCAGATCTTTATAGGCAATTTTGGAGTGAATCATGTGATTTGCAAAAAATGACCGTTTCCTTTGAGCAAATTCACGCTGCGGGCAATCATATCCTGTTATGTGCACAGGAAGATGATAAGCTACTGGGATCTGTAATGGGTGTGGTTTGCCAGGAGTTGTATGGTGATTGCCGTCCTTTTTTAGTGATTGAGAATATGATTGTAGATTCATTGGCTCGCAGAAAAGGTGTAGGTAAGGCGTTGCTCACTGCTTTGGAACAACAAGCCAAGGCGCGAAACTGTACACAGATGATACTTGTTACGGAAAAAGATCGTTTGGATGCTTGTGCCTTTTATGAGTATTACGGTTTTCAAAAGAATACTACTGGATATAAGAAAAAGATATAACTTTTTTGGAACTGTCTCAGAATGCAAATTCTGCGACAGTTCTTCTGTTGTATAAAAGACAACCACGGGCTATGCCCGTGGTTGTCTTTTATACAACGCAAACACTGCGGTTAGGAAAACCTTTCGGGCTCCTAACCGCGGTGTTTTTTCTTAGCTCATTTTGCAACGAGCCCTTTTCATGCTTATTCAAATAAATCAAAATCACACTTTTCCAACAGATCCAGCTGGGCATCCGGCTGATCCAGTACACGGCGAGACTGTGCAAGAATCGCACTTTCAATCACATTGCGCGCAAGGCGACCATTGCCGCTGGAACGATCGGCCATAGCCTGAACGACGCAGAAATAATCCAGCAAAGCAGACTTGGCATCCTCAGACAAGCGGTAGCCGCGGGAAGTGGCGTTGATCTCTGCAATCTGAGCCAGCTCTTCCCCGCTATAATCCGGAAACTCGATGATATTTGGGAAACGGCTCTGCAAACCGGAGTTGGCCGTCAGGAATGTCTCCATTTCCTTGGTGTAGCCGGCAAGAATGACAATCAGATCCTCCCGATTGTCCTCCATGCCCTTTACCAGCGTATCGATGGCTTCTAAGCCGAAGCTGTCATCTTTACCACGATAGAGCGAATAGGCCTCGTCAATGAACAGCACACCACCGATGGCGCTTTTCATCACCTGCATGGTCAAGGGGGCGGTGTGACCCACATATTTGCCCACTAGGTCGGCGCGGCTGACCTCTACCAGCTGACCGCCGGAAAGCACACCGATGGCTTTCAGATACTTGGAAACCAGTCGGGCAATGGTAGTTTTGCCGGTGCCGGGATTGCCTGTAAAAATCATGTGCATGGAAACACTGCTGACCGGCAAGCCCTGTGCCTTGCGCATTTCCTGTACTTTGTAGTTCTTTTCCAAAGACAGAATATAGTCTTTGATTTCTGTGAGGCCGACGATCTTTTCCATTTCTGCCTTGACTGCGTCCACTTCGCCCCGATAACCGCCGGGAAGCAGCGACAGAAGGTCAGTTTTCACATTGTCCAGCACGGCAAAGAGATGTCCATCCTCACAAACCAAAGAAACCGATAACTTCTTCTTTGTCATGTAACGAAGGAGTGCCGATAACAGGCTTACGATCTCCGGCCGGGTAAAGTATTCACTGTCGTTCATCATAAGCAATTTTCGACGTTCTTTTTCTCTCATCATACTCCTCTTTTCTACGCTGCCTTATCCACCGTCACCGTCTGAGAATCGCTTTCCGAAACATATCGATCATACAGATCCGGATGTTCCTGCTTTAAAAGCACCAGCTTATCCTTTTTGATCGATGCTCTACTGGATTTTTTCTGCCACACCCGAAGCTTTGATCCATTCACATCAATGATTCCCTGCTTTCCATCCAAATGCGCTATGATGGGAAGCAAG
>CAZVRM010000248.1:0-2934 GCA_964629605.1 uncultured Oscillospiraceae bacterium | reverse complement strand
TATCGTCGTTTTCGTCCCAGATTTCACCGACCAGCTGTTCCAGCACATCCTCCATGGTGACGATGCCGGCTGTACCGCCGTATTCATCCGCCACGATGGCCATGTGCATCTGATTTTTGCGGAATTCCTCCATGATGTCGTGCAGCTTCATGGATTCGGGAATGTGGATGTGCTTGAGCATCAGTGCTTGCCATTCCACATCCTTTTTCTCCACCAGCTCGCGCAGAAGGTGCTTGACGTAGATCACGCCAACTACATGGTCGATGGTGCGATCGTATACGGGATAGCGGGAGAACTGCGATTCATTAATGATCTCCAGCACCTTTTCCAGACTGTCGCTCACTTCCAGGCCGATGACGTCAATGCGGGGCGTGAGAATGTCACTGGCTTCAAGATCGGTAAATTCCAGGGCGGATTGTAAAAGCTCCGTCTGGTTTTCGTCGATAATACCTTCGTCCTCTACCGTGTCGAGGATGCTTTCGAGATCCTCTTCTGTGATGGTGACATTTTCTTCATCCTTTTTGCGCCGCCACAGCAGGCTGAAGAGATTCACAATGGCGGTGGAGACAAAAACAGCAGGGGAGAGGATGACCATCAGCGCCACCAGCGGCCAGCAGGCAAATTTGATCACCGTCTCGTTATAGCGCTTGGCCAGCATCTTGGGGGTGATTTCACCCGTGATGAGGATGATGATGGTCATAACGACCGTGACGATGGAGGAAGCGGTGTCGTCGCTGATTTTGCCCTGCGAGGCAGCGGCCAAATTAACGGCGATGACGGTAGCGATCGACGTAGCGCCGATGTTTACCAGGTTGTTGCCAATCAGCACGGTGGAAAGCGCATGCTCATAGTGATTGCAGATGTAGAGTACCAGCTTTTCCGCCTTGGTGGCGGTATCGGCTTCCTTTTTGAGGCGCAGCTTGTTAAGAGAAGTAAAGGCGATCTCCGTGCCGGAGAAGAAAGCAGAGCCACACAGGAGCAGGACGATCAGAATATACTGTAACATCTCTTTCGTCCCTCCTTAGCGCAGCTGCAGGCCTTCGCCTGCATCGCTTTCGTCCTGAATATCGCCGACCAGCTCTTCTAAGAGGTCTTCCATGGTGATGATGCCCAGCTTGTTGCGGTTTTCATCACAGATAAAGACCATCTGCAGTTTGTTCAGGCGCATGCGCTGCAAAAGCTCGTGGGTGTCGACGTTCTGATCGAAAATATAGGGCTTGAGCAGAATTTTGCGCAGCATCACAGGCTTGCCGGTGACATAGTTACGGAGGAACTCATTGACGGGCAGAATGCCGACAATGTTATTTTTATTTCCTTCATATACGGGAAGGCGGGAATAGGGCAGCGTACGGATGTGCGCGGCCAGTTGGTCATTGGGCATGGAACTGGAAACGGAGACCACCTGCGAAATGGGGATCATCACGTCCTTGGCCGTCTTGTGGCCAAATTCCATGGCGCTGTTCATCAGCGCCTGCTTTTCGGGTTCCAGTACGCCTTCGCCCTCGATGGTCTCCAGGATCGTCTGCAGATCTTCCTCTGTCATGGCGTCAGAATCGTTCGGGGTGCCGAACAGACGGGAGATCAGATTGCCGATGCCGGTGAAGATGGCGGAAATGGGGGTGAGGATGCGTACGAAGAACGCCATGCTGCCCGAGAGAATGAGCGCCAGCTCTTCGCTTCTTGCTTTGCCGAAGGATTTGGGAATCATCTCGGCAAAGAGGTAAACGATGACCGTCGTCAGCAAGGTGCCGTATACCACATATTCGCTGGAGAACGCACGCATGACAAGCAGGGCTGAAAGCGATGCGCAGCTGGCATGGAATACGTTGTTGCCAATCAGGATGGTCGTCAGCGTTTTATCATACCGGTCACAGATCCACAGTGCACGCTTGGCGCGCACATTGCCCTTTTCGGCCAGGGTGCGCAGCCTTACGCGGCTGACGGCGGTATAGGCCGTTTCCGAGCAGGCGCAATACGCCGAGCAGAACAGGAAGAACAGGAACAGTAGACAACTGGCAGGGTCCATGAAATAACCAACTCCTTCTGAAATGGACATAATTTAATTTATTTTACCATATAATATCGAGTTAGTCATCATTAATCGGTAACAAAAGCGCTGTACCATTTTATGCTTGTGTATTTCACCTGATCGATGTATGCTGAAATATAAATTTTCGTATCAAGGTTAAAAACGATGTTCTGCACGCGTCTAATCAGGTGAAAGGAGGTTGAAGCAATGGATGTTGTCAAGGGCCCGGACAACAGGGAAGAATTGATCAGTTCCTGGATCAGAACTTATGAGAAGGATTTGCTTCGCCTGTGCTGCGTGTATTTAAAGGATGTCGCGCTTGCTGAAGACGCGGTGCAGGAGACATTTTTGAAAGCCTATAAAAGCCTGGATGCTTTTCGCGGCGATTGCGGGGAAAAAACGTGGCTGGTGCGTATTGCCGTCAATGTATGCAAGGATGTGCACCGCAGTGCATGGTTCCGCATGCTGAAAAACGCCGTGGAGCTGGACAAGTATCAGATCCCGCAGCCCGGGGGAAATCACGAAATTCGCTCTGAGCTGGTGGCGGATATTATGCATCTGCCGCGCATATATCGCGAGGTGATTCTGCTGCATTATTATGAAGACTTCAATAAAACGGAAATTGCGCAAACGCTGCATGTATCCAATACCACCGTGCAGCGAAGGCTCAGCAAGGCATACAGGCTGCTCAAGAATGTGCCGAAAGGAGGAAATGAGGATGAAGCGTGAAAAAAATATCATTCGCCGGGAAATCGACGCTGAACTTTCTTTCCTTGACAGCCGTCCTTCTCTCCACTACGAAATTATGCGTGAGATAAAAGGAGAGAAAAAGGTGAAAAGAAAGATTTCTGTGGGCCTTGTGTTTGCCCTGGTGCTGATGCTGTTATCCGCCGTGGCGCTGGCGT
>CAZVRM010000247.1:0-2947 GCA_964629605.1 uncultured Oscillospiraceae bacterium | reverse complement strand
GGCAGGGACCCAGACAGTTCAGGTGGATGGGCACGTTGGCGCCCTCGGACAGCATCCGTCCCTTGTCATCAAAGATGGCGGAGGAGCAGTCCATCATTTCCTTTACGATGGTGGAATAGGCAGAGCGCACCATCGTCATGGTCATCTGTTCGGCAACGCTTCGCAGGGCGTTGTTGACGACTTCCAGCAAAATCGAATTGGCCATTGTATGCTCCTCCTTACTTCTGATTTACGTTGGTATACATAATGATGTTCTGCATGGTGTCCACCTGGGCATGATGACCGGGATAGACCACCACGGTAGCACCCATCTCGCCGATGACGGCGGGACCCTGGATGACCTCGCCGGGCTCCAGCGTGTCACGCTCATAAATGGGTACGGTGTGCTCCACACCCTTGAAAACGGCGGTGCCGTACAGCTGTTTTTCGCTCTTTTCCCGCTTGGCGGCAGAGGCAGAGCCGATCACATCGGGCTTGACGAAGGAACCGATGGCACTGACACGATAGTTGACAAACTCGATGGGATCTTCCTTCATGCAGTGACCGTAGGCCTGACGATGCATCTCGTGGAAGCCCTCCACCAGATCCTCGATGACCTGTTCGGTGACTTCACCTGCAGGCATGGGAACCGAGAGCTCAAAGGCCTGACCGAAATAACGCATATCGCAGGTGCGAACCAGCAGACGATCCTGCTCGGGAACTTCCTGCTCCTCCAGACTGGCGATGCCCTGTGCATCCAGCTTGTTATAGATCTGGTTGAGCAGTTCTGCATTCACCTGTTCCCGGGTCAGCAGTTTGGTGTGGACATGGTCGGCCTTGATGTCGGACAGAACCAGACCCATGGCACTGAAGGTGCCGGGGGAATAAGGCACGATGACCTTTTCCATCTCCAGCTCTTCGGCAATGGCACCGGCTTATAGGTCGCCACGTCAAAGGTCATAACGCCTGCGTTGGACTGCATCATATACAGATCGGCACCGATGTTGGCCTCTTCCATGTGCTGTTTAAAATCCACGATATGGGAAGCCATATTGGGCATCATGTAGGCGTTGATGACGGTGGTAGAGGTGCGCTCATATTCACGGAACTGGGGGTTGATGTCGGAAGAGGCCGAAACATAGCCTTCGGGCCATGCCTTTTTCAAAGCCTCCTTGACCTTCTGCTCCTGCTCGGGGTTGGCGTAAGAATGCATCAGGCAGATACCCACCGACTTGATGTTCTTGGCGCGAAGCTCTTCCACGATGGCGGGAATTTCCTCCAGATCCAACGGTTCGGTCTCCTTGCCCTGGAAGTTCATGCGGCCGGAAATCTCAAACCGCAGATTGCGCTTGACCAGCGGTTCGGGGCTTTCCATCTGGATGTCGTAGATATTCTCCTTGCGGTAGGCGCGGGCGATCTCCAGAACGTCCTTGAAGCCCCGGGTGGTGATGAGGGCGGTGGCCTCATTTTCCTTCTGGGCGATCATGTTGACCACGATGGTGGTGCCGTAAATCAGCTCGTCGATCTCCTCATTCCGCAGACCGCTGGTTTTCACGATCTTGTTGATGCCGTTCATGATGCCATCCATCAGCGCCTTGGGCGTGGTGGGGGTCTTGGCGTAATACATACGGCCGGTGTCTACATTGGTGAGAACAACGTCGGTGTTGGTGCCGCCGGTGTCGATGCCTAATCTGTACATAATGCGTTCCTCCATTTTCGGATGAAGTGGTTTTGTTTGTTAATTACATAATAAACCCTTAATATATCCTTGTAAAACGCAACTTTTCGCTATATAATAGAGTGCATAATCACTATTTTGAGAGGGCTTTTATGACACACGCCGAAATCGAGGCCTTTCTGGCCATCTGCCGCCACAAAAATATTTCCAAGGCCGCCGACGGGCTGTATATTACCCAGACCTCCCTCAGCGCCAGACTGAAAGCGCTGGAGGAGGAACTGGGCTACACCCTGCTGCTCCGGGGCAAGGGCAAGCGGGAGGTCACGCTGACGCCCCGCGGGCAGGCCTTTTACAATCTGGCACTGGAATATCAAAGCGTCCTGCAGAAAATGGATTCTCTGGACAAGGCCGAAATGCCCGACAAACTGCGGGTTTCGGCCATCAACAGCGTGGGAACCTGTCTTTTGACCCCGGTTTTGGAGCGGTTTTTGGACAAATATCCCGCCATCCACCTGACCATGCAGAACATGGAGGCCGAAATGGCCTGCTTGAGCATCATTCAGGGAAAAACCGATATGGCCTTTTCCACCGCAAAGGTGGAGACCGATCAGATCGTAGCCACCCCCGTTCTGCGCGATCCCTTCACGGTGGTCTGCGCGAAAGAATCGGCATTTCCGGAAACCGTCACGCTGGAGGATCTTCCGGTTTGTGACGAAGTTTATAACAAATGGTCTTTCGAATACGAATTCTGGCACCAAACCACCTTTGGGGCAGATACCACGCCCCATCTTCAGCTGGAACTGGTGGAACAGCTGGGGCGCTTTGTGTCCAAGCCCGGGAAATGGGCGTTGGTGCCGCAAAGTGTTGCCGCTTATTTAAGCCATATACACGGCCTTCGCCGGTGCACCCCGGCTTTTCGCATCCCCGATCGGTCGATCTATCTTCTGCGGGCGCGGGACAATGCCGACACCACCGGCATCGGTTATTTTCTGAACACCTTTCAAGAAGTGCTTCAGGAGCCCTATCTCACAGTTGTGTGAGACTTCATGGATGCTCTCAAAGAATCCAGGCAAGGACTTTTCCAGAACACGAAAATTGCCTTTTCTTAAAGTTATAAACTTCCTGCTTTCCATGGAAGGAGGCTCTCTTGCAACAGAAATGTTAAGTCACTTTGGATGTTCTGCAAAGATTTATCCTTCACGCCCAACGACCCGAAAGTACTCTATGACATGCGTTGGGGTACTTATCCCTCCTTTGCTCGTCTAAGTTTGGAATCGTGATTGATCTTCA
>CAZVRM010000246.1:0-2951 GCA_964629605.1 uncultured Oscillospiraceae bacterium | reverse complement strand
GGCAGCCAGCTCCACCTCCTCGGCCTGGTAGCCGATACGGCCCATACCGGTGTCCACGGCGATCAGCACGTTGATGGTCTTGCCGGCCTTAACAGCTTCGTCGGAAATAGCCTTCACGTTGCTCTCGCTCATGGTGACGGCGGTGATGTCGTACTTGACGAAGATGTCGGCGTACAAATCGGGGGTCAGACCCAGACAGATGATCTCCTCGGTTGCGCCGGCCTCACGCAGGTCAATGACCTCCTGCAGGGTGGCAACGGCAAAGGTCTTGCAGCCGTTCTCCCGCAGGACCTGGGCGCAGGCAACGGCACCGTGACCGTAACCGTCGGCCTTGATGACGCCGATGATGTCACGGCCTTCGGCCTTCTTCATGATGTTCTTGATGTTATAATCCAGATTGGACAGGTTGATCTCGGCCCACACGGGACGGATGGCTTCTTTATACATTGGTGATACTCCCTTTCGTATCTTATATTTCCAACTACTTATTATATACGCCAGTTGTTCAGCTTTCAAGTTTTTTTGGTTGCAAAACCGCCGAAAATAGCGTATTCTGTCCTTGTATGATTTGAAATAATCTCCAAGGAGCGATCAATATGGACATCGGTATGTATAATTCCTATCTGGAAGTGGACTTTGGCAAAATGAAGGAGAGCTTCCGCAAGGTGCAGGCCGCCGCCGGCAAGCGTGGCGTGATCCCCGTGCTCAAGGCCAACGCCTACGGCATCGGTCTGATCCCCATGGCCGACTTTCTGGTGAACACCATGGGCTGTGACGTGATGGCGGTGGCACAGACCTCCGAGGGCGTGCAATTGCGGCAGGGCGGCTTCCGTCAGGCCGACATCATGCTGCTGGGCCCCGCGCCCCTGCACGCCGTTCCCTACGCGGTGGAGCATGAGCTGCTGCTGCCCGTCTTTAACCGGGAAAACGCCCAGTGGATCAATGACGAGGCCGCCAGACAGGGCAAGACCGCCCGGGTGCAGCTGAAGATCGACACCGGCATGAACCGCATCGGCGTCCGGGAGGGTCAGCCGCTGGAAGAGCTGCTGGACTTCCTCAAGACCCTGCCCAACCTGTGCATCACAGGCGTGTTCACCCACTTTGTCAACGCCACCTACACCGACGATCCCCAGACCCCCGTGGCCTACGCCAAGTTTGAGCAGGCGGTGGCACAGGTGCGCGCCGCAGGTATCGAGCCCCAGTACATCCACTGCTGCAACACCGGCGCTACCTCCTGGTTCAAGGGCGACCTGATCTCCACCCACGTGCGCCCCGGCAGCCTGTATATGGGCTACGATTCCATGGACGACGGCACCAACTGGCTGGAGGTGGAGGAGGGCATCTCCTGGCGCGCCTTCATCACCAACATCCACACCGTCAAGGCCGGGGAAAGCTGCGGCTACTGCAACCACCATGTCTGTGACAAGGACACCGTGGTGGCCACCGTGGACATCGGCTATGCCGACGGTCTGTACCGTCCCATGGCACAGGGCGGCACCGGCGGCGTGCTGCTGGTGAACGACACCCGCTGCCCCTATCTGGCCACCTCCATGGATCAGACCATGGTGGACGTCACCGGTGTGGACTGCAAGGTGGGCGACCAGGTGACCATCTACGGCTTCTCTCTGGGCGGTGCAAAACTGCCCCTGGCCGAGCTGCAGAACTGGACGAACCAGAACCTGAGCCTGCCCCTCTGTCTGACCAACCACCGGGTCAAGCGGATCTATAAGTATTAAGCATCCTTAAGCATCGGTAAGCATTGCTTGCCATGCCATATACAAATACATACGAAGGTATACCAACGTATACCAAAAATACCATATACATATACATATACAAATACAGATTCAAATTCAAACACAAATACAGAAGCAAATGCAGATGCAAACACATAAGCATCTGCATTTGCATATACACAGACAAAAACAAGTCCAAAAACAGACCCAAAAACAGGCCGGAAAGCCTTGCGGTGACGGGCGCGCCGGTGTGTTGGGCGCCCGCCCCGCAGCGGGTGCAAACACAGGCAATTTCACAGGGGTTTTCCACTTTTTCCACAGAATTATCCACAAAGCTGTCGAGGTCTGTCAACCTGCCGGATTTTTTAGCGAATGTTCACAGAACGTTTTCAGAAAATTTGGAGGATTTTTCAAAAAAGGGGCTTGAATTTCCAACCGATTGTGTTATCATACTATCAACAGGTTGGCACTCCGCATTGTCGAGTGCTAAAAAATCCAAGAAAAAGAGGTTTACCAATATGAAACTGTATCCTTTGCAGGATCGCGTTGTGGTCAAGCTGGTGGAAGCGGAAGAGACCACCAAGGGCGGCATCATCCTGACCGCCGCCGCCAAGGAAAAGCCCCAGGTGGCCGAAGTTGTGGCTGTTGGCCCCGGCATCCCCGAGGGTGAGCACAAGGTCGTCATGGAAGTCCAGGTGGGCGACAAGGTCATCACCAGCAAGTACGCCGGCACCGAGGTCAAGATGGACGGCGAGGAATACACCATCGTCAAGCAGAGCGACATTCTCGCAATCGTGAAATAATTCTCCTCTCAAGCCTCCCCTGTGGAAGGGGAGGTGCCCGAGGCACGAGGGCGGAGGGGTTGCGGGAAGCCTACAATCCCCCAGCTTCGCTCCGCTCAGCAGCCCCCTTTTTACTGCAAGCAAGCGCCCGTAATGGGCTTACAATCCCTCAGTCTGCCTGCGGCAGACAGCTCCCTTTCCACAAGGGAGCCAAATAGGAACTCTCGATTTATTAGGAGGAACGATACACATGGCTAAAGAAATCCTGTACGGCGAAGAAGCTCGCCGCGCCCTGGAGCGGGGCGTTAATCATCTGGCCGACACCGTCAAGGTGACCATGGGCCCCAAGGGCCGCAACGTGGTGCTGGACAAGAAGTACGGCGCTCCCCTGATCACCAACGACGGCGTGACCATCGCCAAGGAGATCGAGCTG
>CAZVRM010000245.1:0-2957 GCA_964629605.1 uncultured Oscillospiraceae bacterium | reverse complement strand
GCGTGGGAATCCGTATCTTTTGCGTGGAAAAACGGATTGCCACGGCCTGCTTCACAGGCCTCGCAATGACAGAATTGCATTTTGCAACGCGCCCTTTGCGTGGGAATCCGTACTCCCTGACAGAGAAACGGATTGCCACGGCCTGCTTTGCAGGCCTCGCAATGACAGTGTTCTGATAACCGAACAGCATTGCAATTTTGCCTGTCTTTTTTTCATGCACTTACAGCAGCAGCCCTTTGGTCTGGCGCTCCTGCAGCACTTCCCGGAGGGTGTCCAAAAAGCTGCGGATGGTGGCGGTTTCGGTGCTGTCCCGGTGCCGCAGCAGATATAAGGAACGGTTGGGGACGGAAAAGCCGGGGGTGCATTGCCGTAGGCGGTGGGAAGTACACAAACGCTGTGCCACGCTTTGAGGCACCAGCGTCCATTTTCCCGGCTGGCTGACGAACAGCTCGATCTGCCCCATAATATCCAGCTGGATCTGGGAAAGGGCTTCGGCACCAAAGGTGTTCCGGTGCCAGAACTCAAAGTCGGCCGACCAGCGGATATAGATCTCGTCACGGGGATCGAGAGCCTCCGGCGGCACGACACCTGTATAGGGGGAGTCGGCGGCGCAGAGCAATACAAAAGGCTCGGACAGAAAGGGCGTGGCGGCGATCTGATCGGTCTCCACCTTGGCGGTGGAAAAGGCCAGATCGGTTTTGCCCCGCAGAATGCTCAGACAGGTGGCTTCGGCCTCCATTTCCTGTAGTGACAGTCGAATGTGGGGGTAATTCTTCAAAAACTGCTCTAAAACCGGGGGCAGCAGGTAGTTTCCCACGCTGTCAATGGCTGACACCCGCAGGCTGGCCGCAGCGCTATGCCCTACAGCATTCATTTTCTCCATCACATCCCGGTACTGCAGCGCCAGATCATAAAAATCCTGACCCTGTGCGGTCAGCGTGATCTCCCGCTTACCCTTGCCGCGGATCAGCAGGGGACAGCCCAGGGTGTCCTCCAGCGTCTTTAGCCGAGTGCTGAGGGAGGACTGGGTGATATACAGCTCCTCGGCAGCTTTGGTAATGTTTTTGTGGCGGCAAATGGAGAAAAAGGCCTCGATCTCGGAATGTGTCATACAGGCATCCCCTTTATATTATTGATTCTTTTCAATATTATATAGCGAAAAGTTGGATTTTACAACACAACTTTCAGCAGATATATTGAAATTATCAAAGGAATCTACAAAGATTCCAAACTACAGAGGGGGATGCACCATGTTGTTTGAAACCACCTACAAGCTGGAAGATTTTATTCTGAACACAAACTGGGAAACCGTTCCCGATGCGGTACAGCAGCGAATGAAGGGCTGCTTTGTGGATTTGATGGGTGCGCTGGTCATCGGCAGCCGCAGCCGTCAGTTTGAGGCCGGTGTGCGCCTTGCAGAGACCGTCTTTGCCCCCGGAAACATCCCGGTGGTAGGCTCTGACAAGCGGTTCAGCTTTTTGGGCGCTTCTGCCGCTATGGGACATTCTTCCAACGCTTACGACATCGACGACGGTCATAATATGACTCGTGCCCACCCCGGCACCTCCTTTGTGGGTGCGGTGCTGGCTGCCGCTTATGAAAACGATCTGACCCGTGACCAGTTCCTGACCGCCATGCTGGTGGCCTATGAGACTACCATCCGCTCGGGTGCTGCCATCATGGATTATTATCAATATGCCCACTCCAGCGGCACCTTTGGCGCGGTGGGCGTTGCCGCCGGTGTTGGCCGGATTTTGGGCTTCACCCGGGAGGAGATGAACAATGTGCTGTCGGTTGCCGAGTTCAACGCACCGCTGGTGCCCGGCATCCGCAGCGTGGAGTACCCGTCTATGAACAAGGACGGCGTGCCTTTCGGCGTGCTCACCGGTATTCTGGCCATCAAGGCACACCAGTGCGGCTTCGAGGGCAACAAAAACCTGCTGGAAGCCGACGAATACAAGCATTATCTGGACGATCTGGGCAAAAAGTGGCAGGTCATGGATCTGTATTTCAAGCCCTACACCTGCTGCCGCTGGGGACACCCCGCCATCGATGCCTGTGTGGGCTTGATGCGGGAGCATAACATTACCGCCGAGGACATTGAGCGGGCTACCATCCACACCTTCCACCGGGCAACCCTGCTGTCCAAGATCGTACCCAAAACCGCCGACGAGGCTCAGTACAACATCGCCTATCCCGTGGCCGCCGCGCTGGTCTACGGGGACTTCGGTCTGGCACAGGTGCGGGAGGAAAATCTGGGCGATCCCAAGGTGGTGGACATGATGAGCCGTTTGTCCTTCGCCGTGGACGAGGAGCTGGACAAGCAGTTCCCGGCACGCCGCATCTGCCGCGCCGAGATCGTCACAAAGGACGGAAGAACTTTCCTGTCCGCCGAGTGCGAGCCCCGGGGTGAAGCCCACGAAAACATCCAGGTGGATTGGCTGCAGGACAAGTTCCGCCGCATCACCGGCCCCATCCTCACCGAACAGGGGCAGGAAACCCTGCTGGACATGATCTGCCGGGACGAGGATCTGCCCATCCGCGCCATCGTGGACGAGGTCAACAAAAAAGAATACTGGCGCGACCGATAAAAGTTGCCCCAATGGCAGATTTTCTCTTGAAAGGACGAGGGAAAGGGCTGTATAATAGAAAAAACAGCCTTTTTCCAAAGGACGAGGAGGAATTACCATGACCGAAACCAGACCTTATGCACCGTGGCAGCTGGTCAATGACTTTATGATCGACGTATTCAAGGCTTACGGCGTGCCCGAAGAGGATGCCCGCATCTGCGCCGACGTGCTGCTGGAATCCGACCGCCGGGGCATCGAAAGCCACGGCTGCAACCGCTTCAAGCCCATCTATCTGGATCGCATCAAAAACGGCACCCTTCTGCCGGTGACCCAGTGCGAGATCGTCAAGGAGACCCCCACCACCGTGGTCATGGATGCCCACAACGG
>CAZVRM010000244.1:0-2957 GCA_964629605.1 uncultured Oscillospiraceae bacterium | reverse complement strand
CGCCTGGGCGTGCCCTTTGGCATCGTGGATCTGTCCCTGGCACCTACCCCCGCGGTGGGCGACAGCGTAGCCCGGATCCTGGAGGAAATGGGTTTGGAAGTTTGCGGCACCCATGGCACCACTGCCGCTCTGGCGCTGCTGAATGACGCGGTGAAGAAAGGCGGCGTGATGGCGTCCAATCATGTGGGCGGCCTGTCCGGCGCGTTTATTCCCGTTTCCGAGGACGAGGGCATGATCGCCGCGGCGTCCTCCGGTGTGCTCACGCTGGATAAGCTGGAGGCCATGACCTGCGTTTGCTCCGTGGGTCTGGATATGATCGCCGTTCCCGGCGATACCTCCGCCGAGACCCTCTCTGCCATCATCGCGGACGAGGCGGCCATCGGCATGGTCAACACCAAGACCACCGCCGTGCGTCTGATTCCCGCACCCGGCAAGCAGGTGGGCGACATGGTGGACTTCGGCGGACTGCTGGGCACCGCGCCCGTCATGCCTGTCCATTCCGAGAGCGCTGCGGACTTCATTGCCCGGGGCGGACGGATCCCCGCGCCCATGCACAGCTTGAAGAACTAAAAAACACCCGCCGTATAGGTGAGTGTCTGTAAAACAGCATCTCAAAACTCCCGGACAAGACTGTCCGGGAGTTTTTGAAATGGTAGACAAAATGTGTATATTCCGATACAATTTATCCAAGCAAGGAAATGACAAACCGGAATTTTGCGCAGGAGAAATGTATATGATCAAATTTCTTGTGTTTAGTGATTTGCACTATGATGAAGTTACAGACGGAGACAAGCGTATAGAGTATATTTTGGCAAGTGCCCGAAAGAGGAATCTGGATTTTATTGTTTCATTAGGTGATTTATGTAACCCTGTTAGCGCAAATCAGAAAGTGTTGGAGAAGTTTAATTCGTTAGGTGTGCCCTTTTATCCTGTTATAGGCAATCACGAAACAGGTGATTGCAAACTAAATGAGATATTAGACTTCTTTTCCCTGAAAGCCCCATACTATTCTGTGGTGTGCAACGGATATAAATTGATTTTTATGAATACGTGCTATTTACGGGAAGATGAGCGAGAAGAGGTATATTATAAAAAGAATTTTAAACATCGTTCATCCGTGTACCCGATCGTCCCGGCGGAAGAAATGAGCTGGCTGCAAGATGAGTTGAGCGATAATATGAAATGCATCATTTTTTCCCACCATAGTTTTGTAAACGACTTTGCAAAAAGGGGCGTTCATAATCGGGAAGATGTCCGAAAGCTGTTTGCAGGAAAACCGGTGTTGCTTTGCATGAATGGACATGACCACGGAGACAGTTATTCCGTTGTTGATGGTGTACCATATTTGACTGTTAATTCCGCAAACTATGCATGGTTGGGCAGCCAGATAGCAAGTTCGGATGTTTTGTCGGAAAAGTATTCTTACCTGCATGGTATGCTTCAATATAAGCAGGCAATGAGTGCATATATAGAAATTGATGACAACGAGATCAGGATCTGTGGTGTGGAGGGAGAATATTTATCAGTCACTCCTGATGATATTGATTTGCATGATTATAAATGGAATGGTGTATCAATCAAACCGCAAATAAGTTCGCATGTGATTGATTTAGAATGAAAGCAAGTATTCGATATAAAACCGGCGTGACTTCGGTCACGCCGGTTTTGAAGTTTGCCTGTTTTATTTTGATAGTTTGATGATCATATAAGTGGGTGTTTCGATGTAGTTATCGTATCGGCCAAAGGAGGTTGCCTTCCATACCTCCGGGGGCATTGGTTCCCGAATCGCTTGAATTTTCAGGCCTGCCTGTAAGATAGCGTTGATGTAATCGCTGAATGTGTAATGATAGCTCCGGCTTAACCGGTTTTCAAAATTGTCATTATACTCGATCCATGGCTGAATGTAAGCCCGGTCGCGTTTGTCCAGATAGCGCACGATCCATTCGTCGTCGCCGGGAAAGGTATCGCCATGTGCGATGGGATAGAGTGCGGAATAGACCGGGTGGATGATCGAGAGAATACAAGCGCCCTCTGGCTTCATTACGCGGTGGATGTTTTCAAACAGCTCTTTCAAATCCGTCAGATAATGGGTGGTCGTAGATGAAAAGACCAGATCGAAAGTTTCGTCAAAGTAGCTTGCCAGCTTGCCTGCGTCTCCCGGTATAAACTGCGCGGAGGATTTCTTTTCGTTTCCTTTCGCAATGGCGAGTTTCAGCATTTCTTCGGATAGGTCGATGCCCACGAGCTTGGAGGGGTAATATTGCTCCAGAAGGAAGGTGAAAATGCCGGTTCCACAGCCAAAGTCAAGAATGGACTTCCCGCGCAGGTCGGGCAGAAGCTCCTGAATGCATGGCCATTCGATCGTATAGCTGTACGAATCGGGGGAATTGTTGAAAAGTTCATATGCCGCAGCCATGCTGTTCCATTCTGTTTTCACGATATTCAGGTTGATGCCGTCCTTGTATTCCAACAACTCGTCCGTACTGGTCCGAAGGGCTATTGCAAGGGGGACGATCATGGAAAGGTCGGGGGAGCCGGTTCCTGTTTCCCACTTGGAGACCGCCTGCGGCGAAACTCCGATGAGTTCTGCCAGTTGACCTTGGGTCAGATGGTTGTTCTTCCTGTAATATTTGATTCGGTCACTGATCGCCATAACTTGTACCTCACAAATGTTTTGCCAACATTGTAGCTTGTCTCGCTTTGAATGTAAACAGTCCGGTTCGATAGTCGGTACAACGCAGCGTTGGATCCAAAAACAGGAGCGGTACCGGGTCATAAGACCGGATACCGCTCCTGTTTTGCTTAATAGATACCTTTTCCGTCGTTCCACTGCCAGTCACGGACCTCGGGCATGTCCTGCCCGTGGGTGGTGACGTACTGTTTGTGCTCCACCAGCTTGTCACGCATGAGCTGGATGAGGAACGCACCGCGGTTGCCGAGCTGGGGCAGACGCTGTA
>CAZVRM010000243.1:0-3021 GCA_964629605.1 uncultured Oscillospiraceae bacterium | reverse complement strand
CAAAACTGCCGTTCTCGCTTCCTGAGAACAGCAGTTCTTTGACAGTCTGGAAAAAAAGCGGCTCGTATGAGCCGCTTTTTTCATGCTTTCAAAAAGGTTTTCCGCAGCAGATCGGCAGGGATCACGGTGGCGGAAAGCAACAGGATCTGCAGGAGTGCATCCGGCGGGAGGGGCTGGGTGCGAAACAGGCTGCCGCCCAAATAAAGCAGCAGTACCTGCACCAGACCACAAACCGTCATGATGGTGAGGAAAGAGCGGTTTTGCCCCAGCCCTCGCAGCAAATTTCGCCCCTCGCACCGGGCGCAGACCGCTGAAAACAGCCCGGAAAAGACGAATAAGGCGAAAAATGCCGTTAAAAAGCCGATTTCAGAGCTGCCGAACAGCCGGCGAAAGACCGGTAATTTCAAAAAAGCGGCGCACAGAGCGGTCATGTATAGCGCCAGCCCGGCGATCTGCCATACCATAGCCCGGGTGAGTACCGGAGCAGTGCGCTTTTTAGGCGGTTCCTCCAAATAGTGATCCATGGGCGGTTCTCCTGCATAGGCCAGCCCTGCCAGCGTGTCCATAATGATGTTGATCCACAGCATCTGCACCACCGTCACCGGGGTATCCACACCCAGAAACGGCCCCAGAATAGAGACACCCACCGCCGTTAGATTTATGGTCAGCTGAAACACCAAAAACCGCTGGATGGAGCGGAAAATGGTGCGTCCGTATAAAATTGCCCGACCGATGGAGGAAATGTTGTCGTCCAGAATGAGAATATCCCCGGCTTCCTTTGCCACCCGGGTACCGCTGCCCATGGCGAAGCCTACGTCGGCCAGCCGCAGGGCGGGTGCATCGTTGATGCCGTCGCCCGTCATGCCCACCACGAAGTCTGCTTGCTGCGCCAAACGCACCAGACGGCTTTTGTCGGTAGGCAATGCCCGCGCCACTACCCGCAGCTGGGGCAGAATGTCCTGGATCTGTCGGTCGGTCATTTTGGAAAGGTCGGCAGAGGTGAGCACCTGCCCGCCGCCCCGCAGCAGACCGGCCTTTTGGGCGATGGCTTTGGCCGTGTCGGGACTGTCGCCGGTGACCATCACCACCTGTACTCCAGCGTTCTGGATGCGCCGCACCGCCGCAGCCGCCTCTGGGCGCAGACTATCCCGGATGAGCGCCAGCCCCAGCAGCACCAGACTGCCGCCTTCGGGTGCTCCGGCACACAGACATACCACCCGCATACCGTGAGCTGCCTGCTGTTCCCAGGCTAAAGTCAGCGCGGCATTGTCGGGGAGGGGCGACAGACCATCAGCAGACAGCCAATGACTGCAACGGGACAACAGCAGCTCAGGAGCACCCTTTACATAGCCGGGGAAAACCCCGCCTGACACCGAAGCGGCCGAATATTTCTTCGCCGAGTCAAAGGGCAGATACCGGGTGCGCTGCCCGGTTGCCGGCCCCCGTCCGGCCAGCTCCAGTAACGCACGGTCGGTGGCATTGCCCCCTACCGGCTCCTTGACGCTCCACTGGGCTCCGGTGTTCAGCAGGCAGCTTTCCTGCACTGCCTGCCACAGCCGGGGGTTCCTGGGCAGATCCCGGGGCGGCAGAATGGTGCCGTCGCCCAGCATCAAGCCTTCCACCGTCAGCCGTCCCCGGGTGAGGGTTCCTGTTTTGTCGGTAAACAGCAGGGACAGGCTGCCTGCCGTTTCGATACCGGTGAGTTTGCGCACCAGTACCTGATCTTTTTGCATTCGCGCCATGGAGCGGGACAGCACCACGGTGATCATCATGGGCAAGCCCTCCGGCACTGCCACGATGACCACACCCAGCGCCAGCGTAGCGGCGTGGAGCAGCAGCTCGATCAGAGATGGCAGGTGAGAAAGCTCGGCAAGCATCAGCGACGGCACAAAGCCGTTGTCCATCACAAGGCGATGAAACAGGTCGGCAACTGCCACCAGCGCCGCTGCCGTGTAGCCCAGACGGCTCATAGAGCGCGCCAGTGCGTTCAACCGCACCTTTAGGGGGCTTTCCCGGGGCTCCTCCTGCAAGGAAAGCGCCATGCTGCCCAGCAAGGTGCGGTCGCCACAGCGGAGGATCTGCATCAGCCCCTCTCCGTGGGTGACCGTGCTGCCACGGAACAGCTGTTGGGGATGGGCGGTGTCCCAGCGGGAAAGCTCCTCGGGCAGAGGCGCACAGGCCTTGTCGGCCTCTTTGCTTTCCCCCGACAGCGCCGCCTGATCGCATTGCAGCACACCACGCCGCAGCCAGCCGTCGGCGGGGATGCCCTCTCCGGCCTCCAGCAGCACCACATCCCCCTCCACCAGATCTTCCGCTGGGATCTCCCGTAACAGACCGTCCCGGCGCACCCGGCAGGTGGTCTTGGCGGCCTCCTGTCGCAGCCGCTCAAAGGCGCTTTCGCTGCTGTATTCCGACAGCGTGGAGATCAGCGAGGCCGCCAGAATGGCAAAGGCGATGCCAGCCGTTTCAAACCAGCCTTCGCCCCGGAACAAAAACAGAAGATTGACCGCCAAAGCGGCTAATAGGATCTTGATAATGGGGTCATTCAGATTTTCCAGCAATTTGGACAGGAAACTTGTCCGCTTTTTTGGGGAAAGGGTGTTTCCAAGTCCTTGTTTCAGCAATTTTTCGGCATCCTCCTGCCGCAGGCCAAAAGTCAGGTCGGTCTGCTGCATATCATCACTCCCAGTCGCAGATTTGTAAAAGCCTATGCGGTGTGTGGACAAGATATGCAAAAGAAAAAGAGCCCCCAGTGGGGGCTCTTTGTGCGTAAAACGTTATTTTGCAGCCTTGCGCTGGAAGAACTTGACGATTTCCACCGCGGGAATGACCAACAGAGCCAGCAGCATGGCCACGCAGTACTCGGCCAGGCTGATGGGAGTGAAGCCAAATGCGTTTGCCAGGAAGGGAACTTCCAGGATCAGGGTGGTCAGAACCAGAGAGCCCAGCATAGCGGCCCACAGAACCTTGTTCTGGGTCTTCAGGCTGAAGATGGACTTGCGCTGAGAGCGCAGGTTGAAG
>CAZVRM010000242.1:0-3027 GCA_964629605.1 uncultured Oscillospiraceae bacterium | reverse complement strand
GCCCGAAATGTTATCGTATACACCGGTGGAGAAATACACGCTGTCATAGTGGGCGCCAAAGGAGATGATCTCCTCGGGCTTGCTGGTACCGGGAATGACGGCGCAGACATTCTGAGAAGTGCCCTCGTAATTTTCACCCTCCAGCTCCAGCTTGAGGGTCTTGGCGCCCCGGCGCACCAGCTCGGCAGCATCGGCGGCACGGAGATTCATGGCGACGGTATCGCCAAAGGGCTCGGTGAGGGTCTCCCGCAGCTTGCGGATGTCACAGTCGGTGTCGGACAGCCGGTCAACGGTGGTGCCCGAGAAGGTGAGAATGGCGGCAACGCCGGCCTTCTGCAGCTTTTCGTAGTCGGCGCGGCGCAGACGGCCGTTCATCAGCACGATCTTGCCCTTGGCGCGCTCCAGATGGAGGGGCAGCAGGTTTTCGGCATAGTACAGCTCGCCCTCCAGACCACCCTCGGGGGTGGACTTGGCACGCTCATAGCCGGTGACCTCATATTCCTTTCCATAGGGTGCGGTGACGGTGAGCTTGGCCTTATGTACCTTGCCGCAGGCCACGGAAAACTCCTCCAGATGAGCCTCCACGCCGCAGGCTTTGGCCTCCTCCAGCAGACGGAGGGCGGCCTTTTTTTCTTCGGGAGAGCAGCTGACCTTTTCATAGGCCAGCTCTTTCAGCAGGGAAAAGGCGCGATGGGCGGAAACAGACATAAAATGTTCCTCCTATGGTTGATTATTCGGCGGTCATATGGGCATTTTTGCGCCACTTGCCCCGACGATAGGCGATAAAGGTGATGACCGCGCCCATGGTCCAGGAGACCAGCAGAGAGGTGGACAGAGAGAAGGGGTGACCGTTGGGCCATGCAGCGCTGGCAGTCAGATGCGCCATGCCGTAGGCCACGGGGATCCGCAGCAGAATGGTGGTGAACATGGAGATCCACATGGGGGTCATGGTGTCGCCTGCGCCGCGCATAACGCCGCCCAGCACCTGGGTCACCGAAACGCCCACATAGCCCACAGCCATAATGCGCATCATGCGGCCGGCCAGCTCGATCAGCTCGGCAGTATCGGTGAAGAAGCCGAACAGGAACTTATTGAGGAACAGCAGGATGACGGTGATGACAGCCGACAGACCGGCAGCCATGATCAGACCCTGCTTGGTGCCCTGATGGACGCGATCCAGCTTGCCTGCGCCCACGTTCTGGCCGGTGTAAACGCTCATGGTCTGACCAAAGGTCATGTTGGGCATCATGGCGAAGCCGTCCACCCGCATGATGATGACGTTGGCGGCGATGACCATCTCACCCAGACTGTTGGTCAGGCTCTGCACCACCAGCATAGCCACCGAGAAGATGGCCTGGGTGATGCCCGAAGGCAGACCGATCTTGACGATTTTCAGCGCGGTATCCTTGCGCATTTTCAGCTGCTTCAGGTTGAGATCGAACACGTCCCTCATCCGCATCAGCTTGAAGAAGCACAGCACGGCAGAGATGCCCTGGGCGATGACGGTTGCCAGCGATACGCCTGCAACGCCCATCTCAAAACCGGCAACGAACCAGATGTCCAGAATGATGTTCAGGATGGTGGCGACCACCAAAAACACCAGCGACGAGGCCGAGTCACCCATGCCGCGCAGCACGCCCGACAGGATGTTATAGAAAATAAAGCCCGAAGCGCCGATGAAGAAAATATTCAGATAATCGGTGCACCAGTCAATGATGGAGGCCGGGGTGTCCAGCAGCTCCAGCATGGGGCGGGAAATCATGGGGCCGATGACAAGAATAATCAGGGATGCGATGGCGGCCAGCGAGATGCAGTTGCCGATGGCCAGAGACAGGCCTTCCCGGTCTTTTGCACCAAATCGCTGGGAGATAATGATGCCTGCGCCGGTGGAGATACCCACAAACAATGCCAGCAGCAGGTTGAGGATGGGGCTGGAGCTGCCCACGGCGGCCAGAGCGTTGTCGCCCACATATTTGCCTACCACGATGGAGTCCACCGTGTTATACAGCTGCTGCGCGATGTTGCCCAGAAGCATGGGTACGGCAAACTCTGCAATGCGCTGCCAAGGTGCGCCAACGGTCATATCCTTGGCGGAAAAAAGAGATTTCAGTCGCAAAAAAGGTCTTCCTTTCTGATTTTTGATGTTACCCTTTATTATACGACAGTTTTGGGAGATACACAAGCTTTTTCGGGGTTGTATCCGGAGATGCAAGGTGTTAAAATAAGGAGGAAATTTGACGCTTTTTGCGGGAAATGAGGCCTTTTATGGTCAAAGAATATACCAAACGGGTCATTATCTGCATGGTAGGTCTGGCGCTGTGCGGTCTGGGCTCGGCACTGGGCGTGCTGGCGGGGGATGTGGGCACCAACGCCTGGAACACCCTGGCACTGGGCCTGCAGCGGCTGACCCAGCAGAGCTTTGGCACCTGCACCTTTCTGGTGAGCCTGTCCATCGTGGTCATTGACCTGCTTGGCCGGGGAAAGCTGGGCTTTGGCTCGCTGCTCAATGTGATTTTTGTGGCATACTTTTCCGATTTCTGGCTGACCCATCTGGTGTTTTTGCCCAAGGCAGACAGCATGGCGTTAGGGTTGGTCTACACGCTGGCAGGCCAGTTTCTCATGGCCTTTGCCACCCTGCTGTATATGATCCCGGCGCTGGGCTGCGGCCCCCGGGACATGCTGATGGTACTCATCGGCAAAAAGGTACCCAAAGTGCCCATCGGTGCGGTACGGTTCTGCATCGAAGCCGCCGCCCTTTGCGTGGGCTTGCTGCTGGGCGCACCCTTTGGTCTGGGCACCGTACTGGTGATGGCGCTGCAGGCAAGCATCTTCCAACTGGCCTGTCGGGTGACGGGCATCGAGCCCCGGAACATCGTCCACGAGGATTTTGGCGGCACTTATCGGCGTATTTTCAAGAAATAAACAAGAAAAAAGGGCGCGTTGCAAAATGCAATTCTGTCATTGCGAGGCCCGTGAAGCAGGCCGTGGCAATCCGTTTTTCCACGCAAAAGATACGGATTCCCACGC
>CAZVRM010000241.1:645-3056 GCA_964629605.1 uncultured Oscillospiraceae bacterium | reverse complement strand
AGGTCGCTGCTACCACCTGGGGTCCCTCCGGTGTTCTGGCTCTGCCCATCATGGTCGCCGGCGGCAACTCCCCTGCCACCCAGATGCTGTGCTACGTTGTTGGCCTGGTCATCTCCTACATCATGGGCTTCATCTTCACCCACTTCACCCTGAAGGACGAAGAAGTCGCCAATGCCTAATGCCTTAGGCCATTCCCTGTATCTGTCCACTTTCACCGCGCAGTGCCCAGCACTGCGCGGTCTGGCAGATTCTGGGGTTCCTATTTTTCTCTCGCTGCACATCAGTGAGGAATTTGACGACACCTACTGCCGCCGGGCAGAGGAGGTCTGCCGCTTCCTTTGGGAAGCAGGCTTTCGCACCATTGCGGACGTTTCCCGAAAGACCCTGCAGCAATTTGGCTGTCAGGATTTGGTGGCGCTGGCCCAAAAGCTCCACCTGTGGGCACTGCGGATCGACTACGGCTTCTCCGCAGAGGAGATCGCAGCCTTCGCGGAAAAAATGCCCATCGTTTTAAACGCCTCCACCATCACAGCCGCCGATGCCGCAGCCATCGGGAGCAAGGGCCAACTGGTGATGGCGATGCACAACTTCTACCCCCGTCCCGAAACCGGTCTGGACGAAGGCTATCTGCTGGAAACCACCCAAACGCTGCAAAAGGCCGGATTGAAGGTCCTTGGGTTCATTCCCGGCGATCAGCAAAAGCGCGGCCCTGTTTTCGAGGGTCTGCCCACGCTGGAAGCCCATCGGAATTGTCTGCCCTCCGCCGCCTTTGTGGATCTCCGGTTGGGCTACGGCATGGACGAGATTTTCGTTGCCGATCCGGGCCTGTCGGAAAAAGAACAGCAGCGCATTGACCGGTTCTGCCGGGAGGGCATCCTCTCCATCCCCGCTCAGCTGGAAGCAGGCTGGGATGACCTGTACGACCGGGTCTTTACCTGCCGGGTGGATTCGCCCAAGTGGATGGTGCGATTTCTGGAATCCCGGGTCTATTCCTGTCAGGGCCGGGAAATTTCACCCCGGAACTGCACAGAGCGCAAGCGCGGCTCCATCACCATTGACAATCTGCGCTACGGCCGCTACTCCGGTGAGATCCAGCTGCTCCGCCGGGATTTCAAGGCGGATGAACGGGTAAACGTCATCGGATCCGTTCCGGAAAACGCCCATTTGCTGCTGAACCACATCCAAGGCGGCACAAAATTCATGCTGGTGCGGCCCTAGAAAGGAATCCCTATGGACATTCGCCTGATCGCTATGGACTTGGACGGCACTGCCTTGCAGCGTGACCGATGCCGCTTTTCGCCCCGGCTGAATGCCGCTCTGAACGCCGCCCATGAAAAAGGCATCCACATTGTGCCCATCACCGGGCGGCAATATGGGATGCTGCCCCCGGCGGTTCAGGGCCATCCCAAGTGGGAAAATTTAGTGGTGCTGTGCAACGGCGGACAGATCCGCCGCCTTGCCACCGGAGAAGCCCTGTACGAAAAAAACATCTCTCCAGAGGCATTGCGTCTGCTTCTGCGCCTTTCTGAGGAATTGGATATCCCTCTGGAATTTTCCACCGACAGCGTGCTGCACCTGACCCAGAGATCCTATGACCAGCAGGCGGGCATCGAAGGTCTCCGGTTCCACCGGGACATCATATTGCGCCACCACGGAAAAATCGTCTCCTCTTTGGCACCCTTGTGCGGTATGGGCGCGGAAAAAGCCCAGCTTCCCCATATCCCCACGCATTTGAAAGCGCAGGTGGAGGAAGCCATGAAAGCCATTCCCGTCAGTGCCGTGTGGTCCTCCGCCAACAGCATGGAGATCACCCATGTGGACGCAAAAAAGGGCATCGTGCTGACAGAAATTTGCGCAATTTTGGACGTTCCCATGGAAGCCGTACTGGCCCTCGGCGACAGCGGAAACGACGAGACCATGCTCCGTCAGGCCGGTCTGGGCGTTGCCATGGGCAATGCACCGGATTTTGTCAAGGCCGCCGCAAAAGCGGTCACCGAAACCAACGAAAATGACGGCGCGGCCATCGCCATTGAGCGGTACGCGCTGTGACCATAAAACAACCAACAAAAAATTAAATGAAAGAAGGAACTAATCATGGGACTGTTTGACAAGCTCTTCGGCGGCAAAGCCGAAAAAATCGACCCCAACCACATTTTCGCTCCTCTGGAAGGTGAGGTCGTCGCCATCACCGAAGTACCCGATCCCACCTTCGCCGAAGGTATGCTGGGCAACGGTGTCGCCATCAAGCCCACCTCCGGCAATGTCTATGCCCCCTTCAACGGCACTGTGGACACTGTTTTCGACACGCTGCACGCCATCACCATGGTATCCGAATCCGGCATTGAGCTGCTGATCCATGTGGGTCTGGAAACCGTTGGCCTGAACGGCGCTCCCTTCACCGCCAAGGTCAA
>CAZVRM010000241.1:0-635 GCA_964629605.1 uncultured Oscillospiraceae bacterium | reverse complement strand
GTCAAGAGCGGCGACAAGGTCAAGAAGGGCCAGCTGATGCTGGTTGCCGACCTGAAGGCCATCGAGGCCGCCGGTCTGCCCACCATCACGCCCGTGCTGGTCTGCAACACCGACGACTACACCACCTTCAATACCGTCACCGGCAAGGCTGTGACCAACGCCGATATGGTCATCGAACTGGGCAAGTAATACCAGCTGCAAAAAATCCCTCTGCTTTTTTGAGCAGAGGGATTTTCTACGTATCAAATCTTACAGTCTCACCCTTCCAGCTGGCGTTTCAGCTGGTCGGGCTTATCGGCATAGAGAATGGCGGTTTCTTTGGTGATTTTTCCGCTGCGGTACAGCTGCAAAATGGACTGATCCATGGAGATCATGCCCTCCTTGCCGCCGGCGGCGATGGCGTTGTCGATCTGGTGGTTCCGGTTATCCCGGATCATGCTGCGGATGGCGCTGTTCATGCACATGATCTCACAGGCAGGCACCATGCCTCCGTGCTTGTCCGGAAGCAGCTGCTGGGATACCACCGTTTTCAGCACCGTTGCCAACTGTATCCGAATCTGCGCCTGCTGGGTGCTGGGGAAAGCATCGATGATCCGGTCGATGGCGTTCACCGCGCCCTTGGTGTGGAGGGTGGC
>CAZVRM010000240.1:0-3085 GCA_964629605.1 uncultured Oscillospiraceae bacterium | reverse complement strand
CGGAACCAAATTGTCGAAAAGAACCCAGCGAAGCGGTTCTTTGACAGTCTCAAAGGCCGCCCGAAAGGGCAGCCTTTTTGTTGTATTCCAGATGAAATCATGGTAAAATTGATGTGGAGAAGGAGGAGATCCTATGCTGAAACTGCAAAAACCGCAACATTTGAAACCGGGCGACAAGGTGGCTGCTGTCAGCTTGTCTTGGGGCGCTGCCGGTGTGCCCGAGATCCGCTGGCGTTACGAACTGGGCAAGCGGCGTATGGAAAAGCTGTTTGGCCTGCAGGTGGTAGAGATGCCTCACACATTAGCGCCCGAAAAGTATGTCAGTGAGCATCCTGAAAAGCGTGCCGAGGATCTGATGGCGGCCTTTGCCGACCCCTCCATCAAGGCTGTTTTCAATGTCATCGGCGGCAGTGACAGTGTGCGGATGCTTCCCTATATTGATTTTGATGTGATTCGCAACAACCCCAAAATTTTCACCGGATATTCCGATGGAACGACCACCGATTTCATCTGCATAAAGGCTGGTATCAGCAGTTTTTACGGCGCTCATGTACTCAATGATTTTGGTGAGCCGGGAAACATGCGTGACTATACCGCCGACATTATCCGTCGGATGATGTTTTCCAATGAGGTGGTGGGGGAAATCGCGCCCTCGCCGGAATACGCCCAGGGCAGCATGCCTTGGGATGATCCCGACGCACGGCATACCTTCGTGCCCGACTGGGGCTATGAGTGCCTGCGGAGAGGTAAAGCACAGGGTACACTGATCGGCGGGTGTTTCGAGGTCTTTCCCGATTTTGAAGGCAACGAGCTGGATCCGTCTGCCGAAGCGTTCGACGGCTCCATCCTTTTTTATGAAGTGTGCGGCAGGCCTAATGAGGAAAAATATCGAGCAAAGCTCCGGCATTACGGACAAAAGGGCTGGTTTCGGAACATTTCCGGCTTGCTGATGGGCAAACCTCTGGGTGACCGGGAAGAACACGATATGCTCAACCGTGTGACGCTGGAGGTGCTGGAGGAGTTTGGGCGCGCCGACCTGCCGGTGCTGGCCAACGCCAGTTTTGGACACAATGTCCCCAGCGGCGTGATTCCCATGGGCGCTATGGCGGAAATCGACTGCGAGAAGGGAAAGTTCGCCATTTTGGAGTCGGCTACATTATAATTAAGGAGGATGGTGGTATGGAGATCACGATTCAGGAACTTCAGGCCTATCTGTTTCATAATTACGGTCACCGGGCAAAGGAACAGGGGCTTTTTATGAAATTGATCGAAGAGATTGGCGAAGTTGCCGAAGTGTTAAATATGCGCTCCGGTCGCAAAGATGCTAACGAAGGCGATCTGCAAGTGCAGTTGGCCAACGAACTGGCGGATGTGATTCATTATACCGTTGCTATTGCGGCGATCAACGGAATCAATCTGAGTGATACCATCCTTGAGAAAGACAAGAAAGCATCCATCAAATATCATCACGACATCGATTTGGAGTCTTTTATAGCTGCTCAACGGGCGGCCTGCAAGGACGAAACGGATGCATAAGGAAAAGCGGCCCAACGGCCGCTTTTCTCATTTGGCAAACACGTGCTCGCCGATGGTTAGCACCACCGGGCGGGAAAAGATCCATTTGCTGGTGCTTTTGGCAGGGTTATAGAAATAAATCGCGCCGCCGGTGGGATCCCATCCATTAAGCGCGTCCTGGGCCGCTCTGCGGGCGCTGTCTGTGATGGTGACCTTATAAAACTGCCCGTCAGCCACCGGGCTGAACGCACCCGGCTGAAACAGTACCCCGGCAACTGTGTTGGGGAAGGAGGGGTGATCCACCCGGTTGAGAATGACGGCACCCACCGCCACCTGTCCAGTGTAGGGCTCGCCGCGCGCTTCTGCTGAAATCATGCGGCACAGCAGGGTGAAGTCGTCGTTGCGGCTGGCAGATGTGGAGGAGGAACTGCTGGCGCTTGCGGAGGAGATCCCCAATGCGGCCAGTGTTTTTGTGCCGCAAACACCATCAGCGGTCAAACCGTTCTGCCGCTGAAAATATTTGACCGCTTCCACCGTTTTTGTGCCATAAACACCGTCTACGGTGCCGGAATAGTAGCCCCAGCGCTTGAGCTTGGTCTGAATGGTGCGGACGGTCTCGCCTTGACTGCCTTGGCGGTAGGTAGCGGCCTGCGCAGGCAAAAAGGCGAGCAGCAAGCAAACGCAGGCCAAAGTTAAAATAATTGCCCGTATATACCGAGTCTTTCGATCCATGATTACACCTCTTATGTGTGTTTTTCACTTATCCTTTGATAAAATCAGCAAAATATGCCCTTGGAAGAATAATTTTTTCCAAAGAAGGGGATGATGAGGTCATCTTATCATCAAGGAGTGAAAATCATGGCAATGAAGCGGTGGGAAGCAGCGTTGCTGGTATCGTTGCTGGTAACGATACTGTTTTGTATGGTGCCGGTACAGGAGCAAGCATTGTTGTCCGGAAAACTGATCCGGCTCCATGTGCTGGCCAATTCTGATGAGCCTGCCGATCAGAAGCTTAAGCTGCAGGTGCGGGATGCAGTCCTGGCAGCAGCCGCGGGAACCTTGCAGGTGAACGAAACGCTGCTGAAGCAAATGCAGGATGCGGCGCAGCAGACAGTGGAACAGGCAGGATATGATTATGATGTACAGGTGAGTCGGGAACGATATTTTTTTGATACCCGCCAGTATGAAACCTTCTCGCTGCCAGCCGGAGAATACGATTCGGTGCGGGTGATCATCGGCGATGGCGCGGGAAAAAACTGGTGGTGTGTGGTTGCGCCGCCGCTTTGTGCAGGTATTTGCGAGAGCGAATTGGAAGAAATTGCAGCGTCTGCAGGCTTGTCAGAAAAAGAAATTTCTTTTATTTGTGAAGAAAAAGGATATGTTTTGCGGTTTCAGTTGGTGGATCTCTGGGGAAAGCTTGTGCATAAATGGAAGAAATTATAAACGAACTGTATAGAAAAACGGTCTTTTCCACAGAAAAACTGGATTCTGTGAATACAAAGAGCAAAACTTTCAAAAAAGTTGAATTTTTTTGAAAAAAGGTGTTGACAAATGGGTTTGTTTTTGGTAT
>CAZVRM010000239.1:0-3094 GCA_964629605.1 uncultured Oscillospiraceae bacterium | reverse complement strand
CACCACGCTGGATATGAAGAACGTTCCCCTGAACGATCAGAACGATGTGGATTACACCAAGGACTTCTTTGGCAAGTCTGCCAATCTGACCGTTTCCGGTCAGCTGGAGGGCGAGATTTTTGCTCAGGCCTTCGGTAAGATCTATACCTTTGGCCCCACCTTCCGTGCCGAGCGCTCCAACACCACCCGTCACGCCGCTGAGTTCTGGATGATCGAGCCCGAGGTGGCCTTCGCTGATCTGAACGACATCATGGATCTGGAAGAAGCCTGCATCAAGTACGTCATCAAGTACGTTCTGGATAACTGCCCCGACGAACTGAACTTCCTGAATAAGTTCGTGGACAACGGTCTGATCGAGCGTCTGAAGAGCGTGGCTTATGAGGAATCCTTTGGCCGTGTCACCTACACCGAGGCTGTGGAGATTCTGGAAAAGCACAAGGATCAGTTTGAGTTCCCCGTGTTCTGGGGCTGTGACCTGCAGACCGAGCACGAGCGTTATCTGACCGAGCAGGTCTTTAAGAAGCCTGTCTTCGTCACCAATTATCCAAAGGAGATCAAGGCCTTCTATATGCGCCGCAACGACGACGGCAAGACCGTTGCCGCCTGCGATATGCTGGTTCCCGGTATCGGCGAGCTGACCGGCGGCTCTCAGCGCGAGGAGCGTCTGGATGTGCTGGAAGGCATCATCGAGGAGAACGGTCTGGATCGTGATTCCTACTGGTGGTATCTGGAGCTGCGTAAGTACGGCACTACCAAGCACGCCGGTTTCGGCATCGGCTTTGAGCGTCTGATCATGTATCTGACCGGCATCGGCAACATCCGCGATGTTGTGCCCTTCCCCAGAAGGGTGGGCAGGGCTGAATTCTAAAAGAAAACCGCCCTTTGGGGCGGCAGGAGGCAGTTATGTCTTTTATCATCGGTATTGACATCGGCGGGAGCACTACCAAAATCGTAGGCCTGCGGGATGGCAAGATCACCGGCGCCGCCATGGTGCGCGCCAGCGACCCCTTGACCTCTGCCTATGGTGCATTTGGTCGGTTTCTGGCAGATTCCGGTATGCAGCTTAACGAAATTGACCGGGTCATGTGCACCGGTGTAGGATCATCCTTCTTAAAGGACGATATTTACGGAATTCCCACCGAAAAGGTAGATGAGTTCCGAGCCATTGGTTTGGGCGGCCGGTATATTTCCGGTTTGGATCACTGCATCGTGGTCAGTATGGGTACCGGTACGGCGCTGACCCATGTGTGCGGTGATAAAATCAGTTATATCAACGGCTCCGGCGTGGGCGGCGGCACCATTCTGGGTTTATGCAGCAAAATGCTGGGAACCCGGAGCTACGAGCACATTGCCGAGTTGGCCATGCGGGGCAATGCCGAGGCAGTGGATCTGACCATCGGCGACATCACCCGTTCTCAACTGGCCAATATGAACAACAAGACCACGGCTTCCAACTTCGGCAAGGTCAGCGATGATGCGTCGGAAGCCGATTTTGCCATGGGTGTGATCAACATGGTGTTTCAGACGGTGGGCATTTTTGCGATGATGGCCGCCCGTGAGCACAAGGCCGAGTCCATCGTCCTGACCGGTACCCTGAGCCGCATGGAGGCGGCAAAGCCTGTGATCGTCGCACTGGAAGAGCTTTACGGCGTTCACTATATCGTTCCCGAACATTCAGAGTTCTGTACCGCCATCGGTGCAGCATTGTATGGAGAGAAGAGAGGAAGTAATTGACTATGAATCTGATGACTGCTGATCGTGCAGCGCTGGAAGCCCTGCACCAGGAATTGCTGGAGAAGTTTGAAGCCTGCAAGGCCAAGGGTCTGAAGCTGGATATGTCCCGTGGTAAGCCCAGCAAGGCTCAGCTGGATCTGTGCGAGGGTATGCTGACCGTTCTGACCAAGAGCGAAGAATTGATGGACGGCAAGACCGACACCCGCAACTACGGCGGTTTGGAAGGCATCCTGTCCTGCCGTCAGCTGTTTGCCGATATGCTGGGCGTCCCCGTGGAGTGGGTGATGGCCGGCGGCAATGCCAGCCTGACCATGATGTATGACACTATGATGCGTCTGTGGGTCTTTGGCGCTCCCAACGGTAAGCCCTGGTGCCAGGAAGAGAAGGTCAAGTGGCTGTGCCCCGCACCCGGCTATGACCGTCATTTCTCCATCTGCCAGCAGCTTGGTATGGAGATGATCACCATCCCCATGCTGGCCGACGGTCCTGATATGGATATGGTGGAAAAGCTGGCTGCCGAGGATGCTTCTGTCAAGGGCATCTGGTGCGTGCCCAAGTACAGCAATCCCGAGGGCAAGACCTATTCTGACGAAGTGGTTCGCCGCTTTGCCAGCATGAAGACTGCGGCCCCCGATTTCCGTATCTTCTGGGACAACGCTTACATCGTCCATCATCTGTCCGACGATCAGGATCAGCTGGTGAACATTTTTGATCTGGCCAAGGAATACGGCACCGAGGATCGCGTTCTGGAGTTCTGCTCCACCTCCAAGATCTCTTATGCCGGTGCCGGCGTTGGCGCTATGGCTGCTTCTCCCGCCAACATCGAGTGGACCAAGAAGATTATGACCGTTCAGGCCATTGGTCCCGATAAGATCAATCAGCTGCGCCACGTCCGCTACTTCAAGGATATGGCCGGTATCGAGGCTCATATGCAGAAGCACGCTGAACTGCTGAAGCCCAAGTTCGACATGGTTCTGTCCATGCTGGAAAGCAATCTGGGCGGCACCGGTGCAGGTTCCTGGCACAATCCCAAGGGCGGTTATTTTATCAGCTTTGATGCCATGCCCGGCTGCGCCAAGCGCATCCATGCTCTGTGCAAGGAGGCCGGCGTTGTGATGACCGGTGCC
Organism: uncultured Oscillospiraceae bacterium; assembly: GCA_964629605.1. Lineage (GTDB taxonomy): Bacteria > Bacillota > Clostridia > Oscillospirales > Butyricicoccaceae > UBA4644. The sequence goes on along the minus strand of CAZVRM010000239.1, from coordinate 233 downwards.
GGTGCAACCTTCCCCTACGGCAAGGATCCCCAGGACAGCAACCTGCGTATTGCCCCCTCTCTGCCTCCCGTGGAGGAGCTGCAGGCCGCAGCTGAGGTGTTCTGCGTCTGCGCTCTGTTGGCCGCTGTGGAAAAGCGTCTGGAGAACGTCTAAAATGATAATTGAACAGCCGGAAACGATGGTTTCCGGCTGTTTTTTCATGCTATTGATCGGCTTCCGGCCATTGCTTTCCG
>CAZVRM010000238.1:0-3113 GCA_964629605.1 uncultured Oscillospiraceae bacterium | reverse complement strand
TTGGAGAAAAGGGATCGTTCAAAACCGATCTATCACTATGGCGCTCTGCCCTTGGCGGGAGTTTTTTGATTGTAGGGATCATGATTCCTGCAGCTCCAATATCAGCCGGGCGCCGGTGCGCACACCGTCCAGGAAGGCAATTCGGTCCTGCTCGGCGCACAGAGCATTCATAATACAGTTGATCTGATCCCGATGGTGGAACGGAAGCTCCTGTATGTACTGCTCCACCTGCCGGTAATAGCTGTCAAGCCGCGCCTGATCCACCGGGTCAGTGTTCATATATTCCGCGTACAGTACATCCAACAGAGATTCCTCTTCCTTGATATTAAGCAGATTCTTTATTTTCTCTTCCATTGACCTCACCCCCATTAATGAATCGCATTAATATTCTAAACCACATATGATGTATTGTCAAGAGTTCAAACATCATATGTGGTATATTTCTTTTTGAGGTGGTCGAAATGGAATATGGAAAACGGCTAAAAAATCTGCGAGAAGATGCGGATCTGACTCAGGCACAGGTTGCCGCGCTTTTGGGAACAACACAACAATACTACGCGAACTACGAAAACGGCAAACGACCCGTTCCCATTGATAGATTAGCATTTCTTTGCAACTATTATAAAGTCAGCGCGGATTATGTGCTGGGCCTGCCGGAGGGTCGGCCCTACGGCCTGAGTAAAACCAAGCAGAAATAAGCGCAAAAAATCCCTGCACCGTCGGTGCAGGGATTTTCTTTATTTTGCGAAGCTGTATTCGGTTGTCACGCCAAAGTGGTCGGAGATATAGCCGTCATACAGGTCGGTCATGACCCGGTATTTTGTGGCCTTGAGCATATCGTTATAGAACATGTAGTCGATGCGTATGGGCGTCTCCCGCTGGCCATACTGGTCGCAGGTGAACTCGATATCGGAAAGCTTCACTTCCGCCGAAACATGGGGATCGGACATTCTTTCGATCATGGTGGCGTAAACAGGGCTGTCAGGCGTGGCATTGAAGTCGCCCACAAACACGGTGGGATACTGCTCCATGTAACTGCCCAGCCGCTCCAAGAGGATCTGGAGCTGCGCGGTACGCACCTCATCGCTCTTCGTATCCAGGTGGGTGTTGCAGACGAACAGGGTCTGCTGTGTAAAATTATCTTTCAGCAGCGCCCATGTACAGGAACGGATGCTCTTGGAATCAGCAAGCTTGGTTCCCGGTTCATCCGGCGTTTCACTGAGCCAAAGAACGCCATCCTCTACCAGCTCATAGCGCTCGGTGCGGAAGAAAATGGCATGGCGGTTTCCGCTTGCCATATCCTTTCCGTGAAAAAAGCCTGTATGTCCATAGTTTTCGGAAAAGTATTTATCCACGATGGTGGACCACAGCGTGCTGTCCTCCTGCAGGCAGATGATGTCGGGCTGATATTCCCTTGTCAGCAGCTGGAAGCGGGGCGCCCGCTGCACCACCATATTGCCGCCTTCATCATCGGCGTAGCGGATATTCTGGGACAGCACCAAAAACGGCGCGTTTGCCAGGTCCACAGTGCCGCAAAGGCTTGCCAGATTGTCGCTTGCGAGCTTGGGGTCAGCGCCCTCGCCCAGCCAACTTTGGCGGATATCCCGCATGGCAAACACCATCACCTGGGCGCTTTGGGCTTCGATGGCAATATTGCCATCCACGATCCGGGTGCGGTATGCGCCCTCAGCCAGAGAAGCATCCACAGCAACGGTAATGGTTTTTTTGCCCGGGGCTGCTTCCTTTACCACTTCCAGCTCCAGGCCGCATTTTTGCGAGAGGGCGACCTGCAGGGATTTGGCCGCTTGATTTACCACGCCCGTTTCCTCGGCGCAGACGATCACAAAATTGCTGTCCAGAGTAATACTCTCTTCCTTCTTTTGGCAGCCTGCCAGCAGGCCCAGCAACATGACGGCAATCAGCAGGGTACAAAGGACGCGTTTCATGTTTCTATCCTCCAATCGTTTTTTACAGCTGGCTGATCAGGAAATACAGCAGCACCATAGCGCCCAGGGCGATCCGGTACAAGCCGAACACCGCAAAGCTGTTGCGGCGGACATACTCCATAAGCTTGCGGATGACGAACAGGCTCACCAGGAAAGAAACCAGGCAGCCAACCACCAGCACCATAAACTCCGTAAAGCCCATGCCCACGCCGGAGAAAAGGAACTTCACCAGCTTCAGCAGGCTTGCGCCCAGCATGGTGGGGATGGCCAGGAAGAAGGAGAATTCCGAAGCCGCCGCCCGGCCGACGCCCAGCAGGATGCCGCCCAGAATGGTGGATCCGGAGCGGGATGTGCCGGGGATCAGAGCCAGGCACTGGAAGCAGCCAATGAGCATGGCCGTCCGCAGGTCGATGGAATGAACGGTCTTGATGCGGGTCAGCCGGCTCCTGTTGCGCTGCTCAATATAAATAAAGGCAACGCCGTAAAGGATCAGGGTGATGGCCACTACGATGTGGTTGTAGAGGTTGGTGTCCATCCAGTCGTCCAGCAGCAGTCCCAGCACCGCAGAGGGGATCACAGCAGCGATCACCTTGATCCACAGGCTCCAGGTCTGCGACTTCTGCCTCTGATCCTTTTTGGATGAGAAGGGGTTGAGCTTCTCCCAAAACAGCACCAAAACCGCCACGATGGCGCCCAGCTGGATCACCACCTGGAACATTTCATAAAATTCGTCGGACACCTTCAGCTGGAAGATCTCATCCAGCAGGATCAGGTGACCTGTGGAGGAGATGGGCAGCCATTCGGTGATGCCCTCAATAATGCCAAATACTATGGCTTTTAAGATCTCAAGCACGGTATGTACTCCTTTCCGTACGCACAGTTGCAGGGTATTCCTCTTATAATTATACGGCCTGTCGCGCCGTTTTGCAAGCAAAACCTGCTCGTTAACAAATTGGGGTGAAACTCTTTACAAAATGTTCACGCCAAACCGCAATTTTGAGGTATAATAAGGTAAAAAGACAATTTAGGAGGTCATGCTATGGCTATTTCCGTTTTGGTCGTGGAAGACGACCGCAATATCGCTGAGCTTTTGCAGATGTATTTGGAAAAGGAGGGCTATGCCGTCACCGTGGCTGCCGACGGCGGGCAGGGTCTTGCCAAATTCCG
>CAZVRM010000237.1:0-3117 GCA_964629605.1 uncultured Oscillospiraceae bacterium | reverse complement strand
GCTGGCAGAGGTAGCCCGGCTTACCGGCGGCAAGGGCGTGGATCAGAGCTTTGAGTGCGTGGGCCGGGAAAGCTGCTTCAACCAGGCCATCCTGGCGCTGAAGAAGAATGCCACCTGCACCGTGGTGGGCATCTACGAAGAGGCCCAGGTCACCTTCCCCGCAGGCCGGCTGATCACCCACGAGATCCGCATCCAGGGCACCCAGAGCTACTGCTGGGACTTCCCCATTGCCATCGCTGCCGCACGGGACCTGCCCATGGAGAAATTCGTCACCCATAATTTCCCCCTGTCTGAGCTGCAGACCGCCCTGGAGACCGCGCTGGATCCCAGGAGCGGCAGCATCAAGGTAATCGTAAACCCCTGACACCACAAAAGAGAAACGACTACAGAAAAAGGAACGTGATCATATGAAAAAAACTGCAATCGTTACCGGAGCCAGCCGGGGTATCGGCTTCGCCATCGCCCGTCAGCTGGGTCTGGACGGCTATAATGTGGTTGTGGTTGCCACCGGTCCCCAGGCTAAAAATCAGTCCGCACTGGACGAGCTGAAGTCCCTGGGCGTTGACTGCGCCTATGTGCAGGCCAACATCGGCGACCATGATGACCGTCTGCGGATCGTGGAAGAGGCTCTGCAGGCCTTCGGCCGTATCGACGCTCTGGTCAACAATGCCGGTGTGGCACCCCTGGTCCGGGCAGACCTGCTGGAAATGAGCGAAGAGAGCTTCGACCGGGTCATCGGCATCAACACCAAGGGCAATATGTTCCTGACCCAGGCCGTCGCCAATCAGATGATCCGTCAGGAGCCTCTGGGCGGCCGCAAGGGTGTCATCGTCAATGTGTCCAGCTGCAGCGCGGTAGTCTCCAGCACCAGCCGGGGCGAATACTGTGTGTCCAAGGCCGGCGTTTCCATGCTGACCACCCTCTATGCTGACCGTCTGGCCTCCGAGGGCATTCTGGTCCACGAGGTGCGGCCCGGTGTCATCGCCACCGACATGACCAGCACCGTTACCGCAAAGTACGACAAGCTCATCAACGACGGCGTATTCCCCATTGCCCGCTGGGGCACCCCCCAGGATGTGGCCAATGCTGTCAGCGCCCTGTGCAGCGATAAGTTCCTGTACACCACCGGCAACTACATCGATGTTGACGGCGGTTTCCACATCACCCGCCTGTAATCACACCAAAACCCATTGCAAGGAGGCCACCTATGACTGAAACCATTTTTGCCGCAGGTGACATTCAAGCCAAACTGTATTGCTGCAATACCGTTGTGGTTGGCACCGGTGCGGCGGGCTACAACGCTGCCGACCGGCTGTGGCAGTACGGACAGCGGGATCTGATCCTGATCAGTGAGAACCGTGTGGGCGGCACCAGCCGCAATACAGGCAGCGACAAGCAGACCTACTACAAGCTGACCCTTTCCGGCGGCGATCCCGACAGCGTCCGGGAAATGGCCGATACCCTCTTCAGCGGCCAGTGCGTGGACGGCGATATCGCCCTGTGCGAGGCGGCCCTGTCCACCCAGGGCTTCCTGAAGCTGGTGGAGCTGGGTGTGCCCTTCCCCCGAAACCGCTACGGCGAGTATATCGGCTATAAAACCGACCATGATCCCCGCCGCCGTGCCACCAGCGTTGGCCCTTATACCAGCAAGCAGATGACGGAAAAACTGGAAGCTGCCGTCCAGGCAAAGGGCATCCCCTTCCTGAACCAGACCCAGGTCATCCGCATCCTCAGCGACGGTAAAAAGGTTCATGGCCTGCTGTGCCTGAACACCGCCGCCAAGACAAAAGAAGAACGCTTCGTGATCCTGCGCTGCAAAAATGTGGTCTATGCCACCGGCGGCCCTGCGGGCATGTACGCCAACAGCGTATATCCCGTCAGCCACTACGGCGCCACGGGTCTTGCGCTGGAAGCCGGTGCCTCCGGCAAGAACCTGACGGAATGGCAGTACGGCCTCGCCTCCGTTCGTCCCCGGTGGAATGTTTCCGGCACCTATATGCAGGTGCTTCCCCGGGTATATTCCACTGCCCCCGACGGCAGCGATGAGCGGGAATTTCTCATGGATTTCTTCACCGAGCCTGCCGAAATGCTCAGCAAGCTCTTCCTGAAGGGCTATCAGTGGCCCTTCGATGTCCGCAAGGTGGCAAGCGGCAGCTCCATCATCGATATTCTGGTATATCTGGAAAGCTGCAAGGGCCGCAGGGTCTATCTGGACTACCGCACCAATCCCGTAGGCGGCAATTTCCGCTTCGAGGATCTGGAGCCGGAAGCCCGGGAGTATCTGACCCGGGCCGGAGCCTGCTTCGGTACCCCCCTAGAGCGACTGCTGCACATGAACACCCCCGCGGTGGAATTCTACCGGGACAAGGGTGTGGATCTGGCCACCGAGCCTCTGGAGATCGCCCTGTGCGCCCAGCACAACAACGGCGGTCTGGGCATCGACTGCTGGTGGCAAACCGATCTGCAGGGCCTGTTCGCCGTGGGCGAAGTGGCTGCCAGCCACGGTGTCTACCGTCCCGGCGGTTCCGCGCTGAATGCGGGCCAGGTGGGCAGCACCCGTGCCGCCCAGTACATCGCCGCCCGCTGTCAGGGCGAGCCCGAAGATGGGGATACCTTCCGCACCCTTGCCGCAGAGGCGCTGCAGCAGATGGCGCTCTTGGCCGACCGCACCCTCACCGGCGCCGGCAATGTCCGGCAGGTCTGGGCCGAGGTGGGCCGCCGCATGAGCCAGTGCGGTGCCGCCATCCGGGATCAGCAGCAGATCCGCACAGCTCTGGACCACATCACGGAGCAGCTGGATTCTCTGGCTGATACCGTCACCGCCGCCCGGGAAAGCGAACTGCAGTGGGTGTTCCGTCTGCGGGATACCCTCATCAGCCAGCAGGTGTACCTCAGCGCAATGCTGGATTATGTCAACCAAGGCGGCAAGAGCCGGGGCAGCGCCCTCTACACCGACATGAGCGGCACAAAGCCCTTTGCCCAGCTGCCGGATGCCTTCACCTTCGTTCTGGACGATGGTTCCCGGGGCGATCTGGTGCAGGAGGTGCAGCGGAAGGACGGCGCTTGCCATTTCCACTGGCGTCCTGTGCGCCCCATCCCCGAGGACGACGATTTCTT
>CAZVRM010000236.1:0-3125 GCA_964629605.1 uncultured Oscillospiraceae bacterium | reverse complement strand
GGCCTTTTTCCACCGTCAGCGGCACCTGTGTGGGCACGGGATGACCGTAGGTCTCGGTGTTGGCTCGATCCAGCAGCGCCATGCACATCAGGTTGACTTCGCCCACCTCCATGACCACCGGCAGCAGCTGCTCCATCCCCCAGTCATCCATGCCGATGGCAAACAGCGCCTTGAAGAAGAAGTCATTCACCCGCCGGTCGGTATAGCCCAGCACGGCGGCATGATAGGCATAGGCTGCCATGCCCCGAATGCCGAACAGGATCAGCGACTTCAGCGAGCGGATATCCTCGTTGGCGCTCCACAGGCTGTCCACATCGTAGTTTTCCGTCCGTCCGCAGGATGCAGGGCAGGCGCTGCAGTTGGGCACGATGCGGGCTTTTTCCTGTTCTACCCGAGCCATCAGCGCCGAGATGGTCTGGTCGTTGAAGTTCACGTTGGTAATGGTGGTAAACAGACCCTCCAGCACCAGCTGATAGGTCTGATCGGTGATAAGATCCTCGTTGCCCTGTACGGCGCGGGCAAGGCCGATGAGGGTGCCGGTCAGTTCATCCTGCAATTTGGCGGTACCGGCCTGCTTGCCGCAGACGCCTGCCCTTCCGGTACAGCCGCTGCAGCCCGCCGTTTGCTCACACTGAAAACAAAACATTTTTTCGGTCATATGATTTACTCCTCGTTCAAAGATCTGGCGTCTGCCGTTTATGACCCCATTATAGCCATCCGGCAGCCAGCAGTCTGTTGTTTTTACAACAAACAAACAGGGAAATCATAGAAAAACGCCCGGGAAACCTCCCGGGCATTTCCTGTTTTGACTGTTTTTCCCTTAACCGGGACAGACCTTGCAGACGATGGTTTCGTTGTAGTCGCAGATCACCGAATGGTAACCGGAAAGATACTGATCCAGCTCTGCGTCGCCGGTATCCACCAGCAGGGGCTGTCCCCGCAGCTTCATGATCTTTTCCTTGGTGGCAAGAATGATGATATTTTCCTTACCTACCCGCCGCAAAACCTCGGGCGTCAGCTGCTGGTTGCCCCGACCGAACAAAAAGCCCTGTCCGCCGGTGACGGTGACCACCAGCTTGGCCGGTTTGTCCCCGATGTGCTCCACAATCTGGCTGCCGTAGATGTCGCTGGCCACCAGTTCGTAATTATACACCAGATCCACGCCGATAAGGGTGTTTTCCAGCTCCAGTTCCCGCATGACCGCACGGGTGGTGGTGCCTGCGCCGATGATATAATAGGTGTCCTTTTCCATGGTGTCGGCCACATAATCGGCGATGGCGGCGATGGACTCCTCCTCGCTGGCAGCGGAGCTGCACTTGCGGCACTGGATATATCCCGGCTCCCGGGGGATGCGCAGGCAGCCGTACAGCTTGGTGTTGATCTGCTCCTGACGGTACTGCTCCTCGTCAATGTCCAGCACGTCCTCCTCGGTGACGGTGCTCACCTGTCCCTCCAGATACAGCGCCGCCAACCGTCCGGCAGTGACCGGACTGCGGGCATAAACGGGAGAGTGGATCTTCACGCCGGCAGGCACGCCCAGAAAGACAGCTGCTTCTCCGGCAGTGGCACAAATATCCCGCGCAGTGCCGTCACCGCCGGCAAAGAGGATCAGATCCACCTCCTGGGCCTGCAGCCACTGGGAGAGGGTGCGGGTATCCTCGGCAGTGGTGGGAGCGTCGGTTTTCCCCTCCATCACCACGCAGGAAAAGCCCAGATCCTTTGCCAGATTTTCGCCCATGCTGCCCGGGCCGGTATAGATGGTCAGGCTGTCCTTGCTGTCCAGCAGCTCCTGCAGGGCTACCTGTGCCCGGTGCTCCGACTGGGGAACCGCGCCCCGTGCCAGCGCCTCCGCCACCATGCCGTCGCTGCCCTTCAGACCCACGCTGCCGCCCAGACCGGCCACCGGGTTGACGATCAATCCCAATTTTTGATACTTCATAACGGACTCCTTATGTATGGAAGATAGATTTATCATACCCGTTTCGCCCCCGGCTGTCCAGTCTTTCCCCTGAAAAAGCTTGCAGGTTATCGAAAAATGCGTTAAACTGTGAGAAGTAAAATCGATTGCAGAAACGGGGTATTTCTATGAAGATCAGTCAGCTGCAGCAGATCGTGGAGATCATCTCCTGCGGCTCCATCAACAAGGCGGCACAAAAGCTGTATATCTCCCAGAGCGGCCTGTGCGCCTCCCTGAACGCCGCCGAAAAGGAGCTGGGGCAAAAGATCCTGCACCGCTCCTACAACGGCATTACGCTGACACCTTTTGGCCTGCAGTTTGTGGATTTCGCCAAGCAGATCCTGCAGATCTATGACCGGTTACTGCTGGCAGCGCTGCCCGAAGAGCGGGATCGGTTGTGTGTTTCCTCGGAGTTTTTGCTGTTTGCCAGTTCGGCCTTTACCATACTGTGCAACGAAAGCGGCCACCGGCACGCCGAATACCGTTTTACCGAAAACACCAACGACGCCGTGCTGCAGGACGTTTTAAGCGGCATTTCCGATCTGGGCATCATCGTCACCCCCACAGCCTCCCGGGATCGGGTCTTTGCTGTATTTGACAAGATCGGTCTGGACGGCAGTCTGATCTGCACCAACGAGTGCAGCTGTCTGGTAGGCCCCCACAGTCCCCTGTATGAGCTGGAATGTGAATCCATCCCACTGGAGCATCTGGCGCACTATCCCCGGCTGCGGTACGAGCGCAATCCATGGCCCACCGACAAGGATATTTTCCGCATTCAGGACGACCTTTTCCCCTGCAGCAGCTGGATCACCATCAACGATGCAGGCAGCTATCATAACTTTTTGAGCCGTACCAACTGCTATTTCGTGGGTGTTTACAACCAAAAGGCCTATGAAAAGGTGGAATATTACAACAATATCCGGGCGCTGCGGCTGTCGGGCACCGATTTTTCCTGGGATACCATCTGGCTGCGGCGAAAGGAATGGGCGCTGACTCCGCTAAGCCAAAAATATCTGAACATCATGTACGAGCTGACAGGTCATCAGCCCGAAAAACCGCTTTATTAAACAAAAGCAGGAGATCCCGGCATTGCAAAATGCAAGCCGGGATCTCCTGAGACTGTCAAAGAACCGCTTCGCTGGGTTCTTTTCGACAATTTGGTTCCGCG
>CAZVRM010000235.1:0-3148 GCA_964629605.1 uncultured Oscillospiraceae bacterium | reverse complement strand
CTAAGCCGCAGTCTGATAAAACGGCTTAGGCCGTTTTATCAAAAACTCGTATCAGCCTCCGTTCTGCGTCGAGTTGGATCCAGACGTCTTTTCCCTTCTTTTTGCGTTTCCCGGACGCGGGATCCGTTTTTCCAGGGATTCCTGCATTTCCTTCAGAACATCCCCCAAAGGCTGTATCTCCCGGAAGGGCCGGAAGAAACGATATCTGGTCTTGTTGTTTTCATGGACGGCAAGAATATGATCCTTCAGCGCCTCATACCGGACAATGACCTCATTCTCCTCGGCAAACCGCTTCAGCCTGACCACCAGATTACCGGAATGGACAACATCGATCACAAAGACACCAAAGAACATGCCGATGAAAAAGGAAAACGCCAGATTTTGAGACAGCCAGTAAAGCCCATCCAAAATATGGGGATGGACCAGAAAATAGTAGATCGCCCCCAGGACTGCCCAGAAAAAGGAAAACCTCGGACAGATAATGCCCTGAATATTCCCCGGCAGATTGGAATAATCCCACAATCTCACCTTGAAAAATTTCAGGCAGAACAGACCTGCCGCATATTCGATCAGGGTCATCCCCACCGCCATGGCAAGAAACAGAACAATTTTATTCCAGAAAGGATTCTGAATCAGACTGTATTTCTCCAGCGAGGCCAGCAGAAACAGTATGCAAAGACCAAACCCGTAAATCGGCAGGTATGGCCCGGTGCAGAAGCCGGGATTCACCCACTTGGGATGCTTCTGTGTCAAGTTCCGGTACAACAGCTCCAGTACCCAGCCCATTACAGATCCGATAAAGAATAAATAAGCCAATGTCAGAAAAATTCCCATCGCAAAACGCCTCCTTCTTGACAACGTTTGATTCCTTTGATATTTTAAAATACATATGTCGCATATACAACAATCAGTTTCCTAAAATATGCTGCAACTGCGACATTGCTGCCAAACCTGTCGCAAGTTCACAAAAAGTTTGGAGGTTTGATCCCAAATGAAGGAAAATCAAAGGGTTGCCATTACAAAGCGTATGCTGAAAGAAGGGCTGCTTCGGCTGCTGGAGGAGAAACCACTGGAAAAAATCCATATCAACGAGCTGTGCCGGGAATCCGGGATCAACCGTGCAACCTTCTACCGGCACTATGAAACGCCCCACGATGTGCTGGGGGAGCTGGAGATGGATATCGCCGGCGAGATCCTTCTCAGCCTTTCCAAAAAGCAGCCCAAGACCATTCAGGAAGCGCAAAGAGCACTGGAAATTCTATGTGAACATCTTTATAATCATGCAGATATTTTCAAAGTGCTGTTCCGGTGCAACAGTGACGAGGATATCCGCCGCAAGCTGACTGCTTTCTACCGGCAGCTCTGGGACCTGCGCAAGGATGACCAGGAATTTACCAGCATGGACGAAGAGACCGTCATGCTGATCATTATCATGTTGGGCGGCGGATGCTACTGCCTGCTGCGGTACTGGATCATGTATGATGTCCCGAAGACCCCGAAGGAGATTGCGGAACTTTTGTGCAACGGTATTCGCTGGCCGGTGCACAAGGATGTTATCCCCTGAGCAAACATCCGTACTCCACAGAACTGTGGATACAGCTTCCCCCCGCTATGATACAGTTTCTGCTTTTCTGTCGCACTTGCGGCATATTTCAGGAAACTGATTGTTGCAAATGCAACATTTGCCGCTATATAATGTAAGCATTACCAAAACGCACTGCCGCGGGCAGTTATCTGAGATCCGGTACGAAAACAACATCTCTTAAGGAGGGTTTTCATGAAAAAACTGAAAGAAAACGGAACCCATATCATCCTTTGCTTATTCGAGCTGGTTGCAGGCGTCCTTCTGCTGATCAATCCCGTAGGGCTGACCTCCGGTATCATCATTGCCGCCGGTGCCATTCTGATGGGAATGGGTCTGATCAACCTGGTCAAATACTTCCGCTCGGATGCCGCACAAGCTGCGCTGGGGCAGCTGCTTACCATCGGTCTGATCGAGTTGGCTGCAGGCGGTTTCTGTGTTTTTCACTCCGCCTGGTTTCTTGCGACATTTCCTGTTCTGACCATGATCTATGGTGTGGTCATTTTGTTTACAGGCTTCAGTAAGATCCAGCTTGCCGTGGACATGATCCGGCTGAAGAAGGGCAAATGGTATTGGGCCGCCATCAATGCAGCCGTATCCATCCTATGCGCCGTCACCGTTCTGAGCAATCCCTTCACCTCCACCTCCGTGCTGTGGATATTTACAGGCTGCAGCCTGATCGTGGAAGCCGTGATCGATGTGGTCACATGGATCATGGGAATTATATCCGGAGAAAACAAGAAAGAAAGCAAAGAAGACAACATGGAGGATATCAAAGAAGAAATCCTGGAAGTGGAAGGGGAAATCGTATGAAAATCGATGGCAGATCCTGCGCCAATGTTGGAATTACTGTTTTTATCCTGTACCTTGCCATTACCTACTGGTCTGGTGCAGCTTCGATGCTGCAGCTGCTGTTGACTGCGGCATCTCCGCTGCTGATCGGCTGCGTTATAGCTTACATCGTCAATATTCTGATGAGCTTCTATGAGCGGCTTTACTTCCCGAAAATCCAAAGCCCGGGGATTATCAAAAGCCGCAGACCGGTCTGTATGCTGGCCGCTTTTGCTACCGTGATCCTCGTCGTCATTCTGCTTGTCAACATGGTCGTTCCGGAACTGATCTCCTGTGTCCAGCTGCTGGCCGCCCAGATTCCCGGCGCTGTGGATACGGTGGTTGACTGGCTGGATGGGGTGGAGATCATCCCGGAGAATATCCTCGCCTCTTTGCAGAACATTGACTGGAAATCCAAGGTAGAGCAGATCATCGGCGCCCTGACCACGGGTGTAAGCAATATCATGGGTACCGCCATCAATTTGGTTTCCACCGTTTTTTCCGGTGTGGTCAATGGTCTTTTCGCGCTGATCTTTGCCATCTACCTTCTGCTGGGCAAGGAAAAATTGGGCAGCCAATTCGATAAGCTGATGAAGCGGTTTATGAAGGAAAGCTGCTATCGCAAAATCAAGGATGTTCTGTCTGTTCTGAATGACTGCTTCCACAAATACATCGTCGGTCAGTGTACAGAAGCCGTGATTCTGGGAACCCTTTGTACCCTGGGCATGTGGATCC
>CAZVRM010000234.1:0-3154 GCA_964629605.1 uncultured Oscillospiraceae bacterium | reverse complement strand
CCATGCAGCCCTCGGTGCTCATTCTGGACGAGCCCACAAGCCAGCTTGACCCCATTGCCGCCTCCGACTTTTTGGCCACGGTAGGCCGTATCAACCGGGAACTGGGCACCACCGTCATCTGCACCGAGCACCGGCTGGAGGAGGTTTTCCCCCACAGCCACCGGGTGCTGGTGATGGACAGCGGCAAGCTGATCGCCGACGGCACCCCGGCGCAGGTGGGCGAGCTGCTGAAAGAGAGCGGGCATCGGATGTTTGCCTCCATGCCCACCCCCATGCAGGTGTACGCCGCCGTGCCCAACAGCCAGCATTGCCCGGTGACCGTCCGGGAGGGTCGTGACTGGCTGGACAGCTTTGCAAAGACCCAGCCGCTGAAAGAAGTGCCCCCAGAGGCCATTCCTGCCCGGAAAAGCGACCTTCCGGCGGCAAAGCTGGAGGAGGTCTGGTTCCGCTACGAGCAGGATTCCCCCGACATCACCAAGGGTCTGGATCTGGAGGTTTATCCCGGCGAGTTGGTTGCCATTTTGGGCGGCAACGGCGCAGGAAAATCCACCACCCTGTCTTTGCTGGCCGGTCTGCACAAGCCTTATCGGGGCAAAGTAACCCTGTTCGGTAAGGAGGGTACCCAGCCCCGACCCGGCCTGCTGGGTGTGCTGCCCCAGGATCCCAAGGCATTGTTTGTCAAAAACACCGTGGGCGAGGATCTTGCCGACGGACTGAAAGACGCAGGTATTTCCAAGGAGGAGGGCGCGGCTCGGCTGGGACAGGTCATCGGCCTGTGCCATCTGGAGGAACTGCTCTCCCGGCACCCCTTTGATCTTTCCGGCGGCGAGCAGCAGCGTGCCGCATTGGCAAAGGTTTTGCTCCAACAGCCCCGGATGCTGCTGCTGGACGAGCCCACCAAGGGTCTGGACACCGCCTTTCAGGAGGAGCTGGCGGTGATTTTACGGCGGCTCACCGACAGCGGCGTTGCCATTTTGATGGTCAGCCACGACATCGGCTTTTGCGCCCGGCACGTCCACCGCTGCGCCCTGTTTTTTGACGGCATCATCGCCGCCCAGGGTACGCCCCGGGAGTTTTTCAGCGGCAACAGCTTTTATACCACCGCCGCCAACCGGATGGCGCGGCACCTTTTGCCCGATGCGGTGACCCCCGAGGATGTGATTGCCGCCTGCGAGGGTGTGCTGCCCAACGGGCCGGACATTCCCGGTGATGACCTGTATCCCCCGCTGCCCCCCGAGGAACTGGAGGTCAAAACCGCAAAGGAGCCGCCCCAAAAACTGCCTTGGTGGCGCAAAATTCTTGCCGCAGCTGCAGGCGCAGGCGCGGCGGTCAGCATGGCAGGCTCCTGGGGCTGGTTTCCCTTGTTTCCGCAAAACACGCCGGAGCTGTTTCTGGTTGCCTGTCTGGCAGTGCTGGCCTGGTCTGTAACGCGAAAATCCACCGCGCCCAAAGCATGGCAGCCCTCCCAAAAGCTGGACAAGCGTACCGTGGCTGCCCTTTTGATGACGCTCATCGCCATTCCGCTGACCATCGCCGTGGGGTATTTCTACTTCGGCGACCGGCGGTACTACCTGATTTCCTTGCTGATTTTAGCCGAGACCATGCTGCCCTTCTTTTTGGTCTTTGAGCACCGCAAGCCCCAGGCCAGAGAACTGATCCTCATCGCCGTGCTGTGCGCTCTTGGCATCGCCGGGCGAATGGCCTTTATGATGCTGCCCAACTTCAAGCCGGTGACGGCGCTGGTCATCGTGGCAGCGGTGGCGCTGGGCGGCGAGACGGGCTTTCTGGTGGGTGCGCTGACCATGCTGCTGTCCAATATGTACTTCCAGCAGGGTCCCTGGACGCCTTATCAGATGTTTGCCATGGGCATCATCGGCCTGCTGGCCGGTGTGCTGTTCCGCAAGGGTCTGCTGCGTCGTGACCGTTTGAGCCTGTCAGTGTTCGGCTTTCTGGCATCCTTTTTGATCTACGGCGGCGTGATGAATCCGGCGGCCATGCTGATGTATCAGCCCACCCCCAGCTGGAGCCTGCTGATCGCCTATTACATCCAGGGTGTGCCGGTGGATCTGGTGCACGCCGTGTCCACCTTCCTGTTTTTGTGGCTGCTGGCTGAGCCTATGCTGGAAAAATTGGATCGAATTAAGACAAAATATGGGTTTTATCAGTAATTCCCTCTTGCATTTTGTCATATGATGCGTTATAATAGTTGTTCGTAAGTAAGAAAACCAAATAGACGCCATTATCCAGAGTTGCGGTAGAGGGTTCGCTCAATGACCGCACACCAACCTGCCCGCGAGGGTGACGGTGGTTCCGCGAACATCGATAAGGAGTGTCCTGTCTTTACCACACTACAGACTCCTTTTCGGGAGTCTGTTTTTTTCTGATTACAATAAAAAATATAGAAATAGAGGTAAACAACTATGACTGACAAGAAACTGTTCACTTCGGAAAGCGTTACCGAAGGCCATCCCGACAAGCTGTGCGACCAGGTATCCGACGGCATTCTGGACGCGGTTCTGGCTCAGGATCCCATGGCTCGCGTGGCCTGTGAGACCTGCACCACCACCGGCGTGGTGATGGTTATGGGCGAAATGACCACCACCGCCAACATCTCTGTGGAAGAGATCGTCCGCGACACCGTCAAGAAGATCGGCTACGACGGCTCCGGCGAGAGCTTTGACTACAAGACCTGCGCCGTGCTCACCGCTCTGCATGGTCAGAGCCCCGACATCGCTATGGGCGTTGACAGCGCCATGGAAAACCGCGAGGGCGGCAAGGATGCCTATGACCTGATCGGCGCCGGCGACCAGGGCATGATGTTCGGCTACGCCTGCCGCGAGACCAAGGAGCTCATGCCCGCCCCCATCACCTTTGCCCACGAGCTGACCCGCAAGCTGGCTGAGGTCCGCAAGAACGGCAAGGTGCCCTTCATCCTGCCCGACGGCAAGAGCCAGGTCAGCGTCATCTATGACGAAAACGGCAACCCCGAGCGCTTTGACAACATCGTTATCTCCACCCAGCATCTGGATTCTGCCTCTCTGGAGCAGGTTCGCGAGGCCGTCATCGAGGAAGTCATCCAGCAGGCCGTGCCCAAGCGCATGATCACCGCCGACACCAAGATCTATGTCAACCCCACCGGCCGTTTCGTCATCGG
>CAZVRM010000233.1:0-3155 GCA_964629605.1 uncultured Oscillospiraceae bacterium | reverse complement strand
TATCATAACACATATTTGATATAAATGCAAATAAACATTCTGTAACGCATTTCCCAAAAAGCATCACCGTTCCAGACGCACCAGATACTCGGTGGTGTCCTCCTCCGGCTGTCTGTCGTCGGTGACGCGGAAGCCGTGCCGCTGATAAAAGCGGATGGCACGGGTATTTTTCTCCAGCGCCCACAAAAAGTTCACGTCCATCTGCCCGATGGCAAATTCCAACAGGGCGGCGCCGATGGAATTGCCTTGCAGCACAGGCTCCACAAACAGCTTTTGAACCTGCTGGTTTTCCACCTTGATAAAGCCCTTTACTGCGCCGTCGTCGTACACCCAAAACTGCGTTAGCATGGGTTCATAGCGCTTCATCAGGCTGGGTACCTGAAGCTCGCTAAAATAGAACGCATCGCAGCGGAAAATGGGATAGAAGTTGAGCCGATAGTTGAAAATCTCGATCTCTGCAATGCGTGCCAAGTCCTGTGCGTTAGCGGGTCTGATCCAATTCATCCTGTTCACCTGCCGAGTTTTTCTTCCATAGTATCATGAATGACAATCTGCTGCAATCGTATTTTCAGGGAATTGACGGTTTTTTTCCAGCGTGATAGAATAACAGGCAGAAAGGGGAGTGCCAAAATGTCTGTAATTTCCATGCTGACCATCGGTCAAACACCCAGACCGGATATTTCCGACGATCTGCGGCAGCTTTTGCCCCCAAATTGGAGCATCCGGGAATATGGTGCGCTGGACGGGCTGACCCGTGCGGAAGCGGAAGCACTTTGCGGATATAACGGGACAGGCGAGCTGCTGGTGACCCGGATGGCGGGCGACAGCCGCCAGATCGCCCTTTCTGCCGAAAAAGTATTTGAACGGCTGCAGCAATGCATCACTTTGGCGGAAAAAGAGGGGGCAGACCTGCATCTCATGGCCTGTACCGGCAATTTTCCCCTGTATCATCATGGAAAAAACATCTTATATCCCGGTGTCTGCCAGCGGCAGGCAGCGCTGGCAGTTGACAACAGGGTGGGGGTGCTGATCCCCAACGAAGCCCAGAACGAGCAAATCGCCGGATGGTGGGCGCAATGTGATGCACCCCATGTGCTGCTGGAGGCAGCAGACCCCTTTGACGACCAGTCTGCGGTGGAAGCTGCTGCAAAAAGACTGCAGGCGCGGGGCGCACGGGTGCTGTGTCTGGACTGCTTTGGTTATACGCTGGAGCACAAGCTGGCGGCAGAGCAGGTGACCGGCTTGACCGCCGTGCTGCCACGGGCGGTTTTGTGTCAAATGGCGAAGGAGGAACTTTCATGTTTGAACTGACGAGAGAAAACGGACAGCAGATGCTGCTGGGCGGCTGGTTTTTGGGCGGCGGCGGAGGCGGTCTGCCCGAGGGCGGACAGGAAATTCTGGAGCTGGTGCTCAAGACCGGCCCGGTGCGTTTTGTTTCTCTGGACGATCTGGCGGAGGACGATCTGCTGGTGACGGCCTCGCTGGTGGGATCGCCCGCATCGCCCGACTCCTGCGTGGCAGAGCATCATTATCGGCAGGTATATGACAGCTTTCTGGCTGCCGATGACCGACCCATCGCCGCCTTCGTCACCAATGAAAACGGTGGACACAGCATCACCAACGGCTGGATGCTGGCAGCCCTCACCGGGCGCCCCATGGTAGATGCGGCCTGCAACGGCCGCGCCCATCCCACCGGCGTGATGGGGGCTATGGGTCTGCACGCACTGGAAGGCTACTGCTCGCTGCAGACTGCCGCAGGCGGAAAAGGCACTTCCCAGATCGCCCTGACGGTCTCCGGTACGGTGGAGCAGACCTCTGCTGCCGTTCGTCATGCTGCCACGCTGGCAGGCGGTTATGTGACCGTGCTGCGCAACCCGGCTACCGTGGGTTATTTCCGGGAGAATTCTGCCGTGGGCTGCATTTCGCAGGCCATGGAGGTGGGTCGGGTCTGGCAGGAAAACAGGGAGACCATAGACAAACTGCTGGCAGCGCTGAAAGAGCTGCTGGACTGCCGGGTGCTGGGACGGGGCACTATCCGGGACATCACCTTGAAGATCGAAGGCGGCTTTGACGTGGGTCTGGTGCAGGTGGATACCGACGACGGCCTGCTGACGGTGGATTTCATGAACGAGTATATGACCGCCGAGAAGAACGGCCAGCGGCTCGGCACCTTCCCCCAACTGATCGCGCTGATCGACACCGATACCCGTCTGCCGGTGTGCTCGGCACAGCTGAAAGCGGGGCAGCAGGTGGCGGTGGTCTGCGTACCGGTGGAACGGCTCAAGCTGGGTAGGGGAATGTTCCTGCCCGAGCTGTTTGCCCCCTGCGAAAAGGCGCTGGGCAAAAAGCTGCTTTGAATTTACAAAAAGTTCTTGGTACTCCTTGACGAATGTGTTATAATAAATAAGTTAGAGATGAATAACTATAAAAATTGATCAAGATAAAGGAAGAGTAACATGACCAAAATTGACATTTTTTCCGGCTTTTTGGGTGCGGGTAAGACCACGCTGATCAAAAAGCTCATTGAAGAAGCCTATCAGGGCGAAAAACTGGTGCTCATCGAGAACGAGTTTGGTGAGATCGGAATCGACGGCGGCTTTCTGCAGGATGCCGGTATCGAGATCACCGAGATGAACTCCGGCTGCATCTGCTGCAGTCTGGTGGGTGATTTCGGCAAGGCTTTGCGTCAGGTGCTGGAACAGTACCATCCCGACCGCATCCTCATCGAGCCCTCCGGCGTGGGCAAGCTGTCCGACGTGATCCGTGCCGTGCAGGGTCTGGAAATGGAAGAGGCCGTCCTCAATGGCTTCACCACCGTGGCTGATGCCAACAAGTGCAAGATGTATATGAAGAACTTCGGTGAGTTTTTCAACGACCAGATCGGTCATGCAAGCTGCATCGTTTTGTCCCGCACCACCGGCATGAGCGAAAAGAAGCTGCAGGATGTGGTGACTCTGCTGCGCCAGCATAATGCGACCGCCGACATCATCACCACCCCCTGGGAGGATCTGACCGGCGCGCAGATGCTGGAGACCATGGAGAAAAAGAACACTCTGGAGGCCGAGCTGGAGCAGCTGGAGAAGGAAGCTCACGAGCATCACCATCACCACGACCATGAGCATGAGCATCACCATCACCACGATGATGATGAGAAG
>CAZVRM010000232.1:0-3160 GCA_964629605.1 uncultured Oscillospiraceae bacterium | reverse complement strand
TCTTGTTTTTATTCTATCAAAAAACCAAAACGTTAGCAAGATGGGTGGAGAAAAAGGGGTAAAAATAAAAACCCTCCACACTTTCGTGTGAAGGGTTTTTGTGTTTGCAGGACTAAAAAGATCGGCTTACTCAGGACGCAGCGGGCGGAACGAATGCTCAGTCGAGCCAGCCCTTGCCGTTGCAGTTGGTGCATTTGCCGTTGTGGTTGCGGCAACTGTAGCAATTGCGGTTCTCTTTGTCAGCCGCGGAGCTCCACAGGTATCCATCACCGCCGCAGGTTTGGCAATCGCCGGTTCTGTTACAGATACTGCAAGGCGTTCTGGTGTTATTGTTTCCGCCGGAGTTGCTGCTTCCAACGGAGCTGCTGTTTCCGCCGGAGACGCCGCTGAAGTTTTCCATGGTGATTCCGTCGGAGAACTCAACAGAGAATGTAGCGGTATTCCGTTTTTCGTAAGTATTGAGTATCATTTTGACCTGTCCGTCGGAGTCGCCGCCCACAGCGTCGGCGGCTACATCAGCGTGGTACAGATCCCACACCAGATATGCACCTGCGGCAGAACCCGTGTAGATTTTTTCCTCATCGTAAACCACCGTGTAGCCGCAATCCTCAAGAAGCTCTACATAGTGCTTCACCGCGTCTTCAATGTCGGTTGCCTTCGCCTTATAGACGACCTTTCCGATGTGGCTGTCGGAAAGATAAAATTTTCCGGAAGTGTCGTGCTCCAGAAAATCGGGCAGCACCGCAGGATCACTTTCGGTCGGCTGGGATTCCGGTGCAGGTTCCGGTTCGGGCTCCGGCTCAGAGGTGTCTTCGTTTGGCCACGCCCAAACCTCCCCGTCGAACTGGAAGATGTATGCGTTCAGCCGGCAGTTTATTTCCCACGTGCCGTCACCCGCACGATCAGCCGCGATGCTGAAGGGTGCATCAGTGTTATCTTTATGGTGCATCACCCATTCTGCAACCGCGTCGTCCTCGTAGGATTCAGCCAGCACAATGTCGTACTGCTCCTCCAAAAGTTGCACATAGCTGCGGGCAGCTTCCCGGGGATCGGCGTCAAAACGGAATACTTCTGTCAGTTCCCGCTCCGATACATTCTGCACGCCGAAATAGTGCTCTAGATCCGGAATGGAGATGACGGTGTTCAAGTTCTCCTCCCGGTTGTCCGGCAGTTCCTCGCTGCCGCCGGAAAGCGGTGCATCGCCAAGGCTGTCGTCATAGCCGGGCTGACTGCCGCAGGCGGCGCAGTTCAGCAGAAACAGGCAGCTTAAAACGGCGCAGATGATCTTTTTCATACGCGTCCTCCTTGAGAGCCAAGCTTCTTACTCACTACTTTACCAAATTTTTCCCCTCAGGCAAGGTAATCGTGAAGTTGTCTTCTAAAAAAAATCACCGTTACTTTCGTAACGGTGATTTGGTGGGAGCGGGTGGATTCGAACCACCGTAGACATAGTCAACAGATTTACAGTCTGCCCCCTTTGGCCACTCGGGAACACTCCCATATTCCCACGCGTTCTGTCCACCGTGAATGGAGCTGGTGGACGGATTCGAACCCCCGACCTGCTGATTACAAATCAGCTGCTCTACCGGCTGAGCTACACCAGCATCTCAGGTTTTTCTCTCGAACGCAAGATATATACTACCACATCTTTTCGAAAAAAGCAATACCTTTTTTTAATTTTTTTCGTTTTTAGGAGAAATTTTTTCATCTACGCCGTGCAGTAACGAAAGCAGCGAGGGCGCCAGACGAGGCCAGTTCTGCTGAACGTGCTCCAAAGACAGATCCATGTCGGTTTCGTCGGCGTTTGCAGCCATCATACGCAGCTGAACTTCACATTTCTTCATTTCCGCATCGCACAGCTCAGAAAAAACGTTCTGCTGAGCGGCAAAGGCCTTTTTGCTGCTGTTGTCATCCATAGTATACAGCAAGCGATAGACCTTATAAAAAGCCAGACTCATGTAATCGCTGACCAAGCGTACCAGCGGACGGCTTTCCTTGCCGATCTGTTCATACAAAAGGGAGGTGGAGTTCACCAGCAGCTTTTTGCTCAGCATAGCAGCGGCCGAGCCGTGGAGAATATTATCCTTCTCCATGCTGCTGTCAGCCAGATCCTCCGCCAGAATGGCGCCGCCATCCCGAGCCATAGTGCGGCCCAGCAGGAAATCCGCGGAAACGCCATAATAGTCAGCGGCGCGCACCACGAAGCTCAGGCCGGGTTCCCGGACGCCATTTTCGTAGTGAGATAAAAGCGCCTGAGAAACGCCCAGTTCCCCTGCCGCTTTACGCTGACTGATCTTTTTTTCTTGTCTCAGCAGACAGAGTGTCCGCGGAAAATCACTTACCATAATCTACCTCACAAAAATCTGTGTTAACAGTATACCGCCGGTATTCCCGAAAGTAAAGTCTTTTCGTCGAAAACGGAATGTAATAATTTTACTGAATTTTTTGTTGAATTTTTCGAAAATTTTGGCTTGACAAAACTGCTTGTTTTACCCAAACCACAAAAGTCGTGAAATGGGGAGAAACGACTGAAATCAAAGCATTTTTGACTTGCGGATGACTTACTCCCGGGGTATAATGAGAAAAACCTGATTTGGAGGAAGTCACCATGTCCATTGAGAAGGTTCGAGCCTATTTGGCGCCCTTTGGCAAAGCCGATAAGATTCAGGAGTTCGATGTGTCAAGCGCCACGGTGGAACTGGCGGCACAGGCAGTGGGAGTCGAGGGGGCGCGCATCTGCAAAACGCTGGCTTTTCTGCATAAGGATGGCAGCTGTATTCTGATTTGCGCCGCCGGTGACGGCAAGGTCAGCAACAAAGGATTTAAGGAGTTCTTTGGCTTTAAAGCCAAGATGCTGGCGCATGACCAGACGGCCGAAATGACCGGCCACGCGGTTGGCGGCGTGTGTCCCTTTGCCCTGCCCGATCATGTGCAGGTGTACTGCGATGAAAGCTTGCGGCGGTTTGAGACGGTCTTTCCTGCGGCGGGCAGCAGCAATTCTGCCGTGGAGATGACCCCGGAGGAGCTGTATGAGATCTCGGGTGCCCGCGCCTGGGTGACCATTTGCGATCTGGCGGCAAGGGAATAAGAAAGGAGCCGCCGCAAGGCCAATGCTGTTCGGTTAAGAAAACACAGCACAATTTATGTCATTCCGAGCAAA